>JAKDKP010000211.1 GCA_030453285.1 Propionibacteriales bacterium | reverse complement strand
GCGTTGATGTGGTCGACGGCGTCCGCGGTGACACCCGCATCGGCGAGGCAGTCGCGCACGGCCTGGGCCGCTCCCCGCCCTTCCGGATGTGGTGCGGTGGCGTGATAGGCGTCGCTGGCGGCACCGAACCCTGCCAGTTCCGCCAGCACGGTGGCTCCCCGGGTGCGGGCGCTCTCCTCGGATTCGAGCAGAATGGCGGCCGAGCCGGCCGACATCACGAAGCCGGACCGGGCCCGGTCAAACGGTCTGGAGGCGGCGGTCGGGTCATCTTCATAGCCTGCGGCGAGGGCCCGCATATTCGCGTTCGATGCCAGGTTCACCGCATTCAGGCAGTCCTCCATCCCAACCACCAGGACCGCGTCGGCGTAACCGTGGCGGATCCGGCGCATCGCCTCCCCGAGGGCGATGGCCCCGCTGGCGCAGGTCGCCGATACCCCCTGCGCGGGGCCGAACGCCTGGTACCGCTGGCTGAGGATGGCCGCAGCGGCATCCGAAGCACCGTGGATCGCCAACGTCAACGGCACGGACCGTGGGCCTTTCTGGTCCAGGATGCGGGTCGCCTGTTGCATGGCATCGACCGGTCCGGAGCCGGTGGCTGCCACGATCGCGAAGTGTTGCGGATCCCACGGCATCTCCCCCGCTTCCGGGGTCCAACCGGCCTGTTCCATGGCCTGGTCGCCGGCGGCTACGGCCCAGTGTTGGCTGGGGCTGAGCCGGCGAGCCAGGCTGGGCTTCAGGACGGTGGAAGCGTCGAAACCGTTCACGGAACCACCGATACGGACGGCAAGGCTGTCGAACTCGGGACCGTCAAGGGCGGTGATGGCACTGCGGCCCTGAACGACGTTGTCCCACAGGGTCGGAACATCCACACCGCTCGGGGTGATCGCCCCCAGCCCCGTGATCATGACGCGACGACGATCGTTCATAAGCGCACGGCCTCTCCATGGGCAACCAAATCGGCGACGGCAGGGCGGCGGATCTTGCCACCGACGGTGCGCGGCAGGTGCTCCATCCGGTACCAACGGCGCGGGACGAACTGCGGGGCCAGCTCCCGACGGGCTCGAGCCAGCAGCTCGCTCTTCTCCGGCGCCTCCCCCTCGATAACGAGTGCGACGACGGTGCCGAGCCGCTCGTGGGCCAGCGCCACCGCGCAGACCGCTCCCAGCTGCGGCATCCCGTCGAAGGCACGTTCCACACCGGGCAAGGAGACCTTATGCCCGCCGGTGACGGCCACGTCTCCGGCGCGGCCCTCCAACACCAGGGCGCCGTCGATCAGTCGTCCCTGATCGTTCACCGTCGCCCAGCCGTCGGCCCCTTGCAACACAGCCTCTGTTGTTCCCGGGAGGTATCCATCGGAGCATGAGGCGGCGTGGACCCACAAGGTGCCCGGTTCGCCGTCGGACACTTCGGCACCTTGGTCGTCCCGGATGCTCACGCGTATGCCGTCGTAGACGCTGATGCGGGTGCCGTCACCGCCCCGGCTGTCGCCGATGAACCCGATTTCCGCTGCCCCGTAGTAGCTGATGAGCCGTACATCGGGCAGGACGTCGGCCAGCCCGGTGCGCAAGATCGCGGGGAGGTTCGCGCCGCCGGTGACCACCAGTTCGAGTGTCGCCAGGGATTCCGGGTTGCGGCGGGCGGCATCCACCAGTGTTTGGACGATGGCGGGCACGGCCACCACGCGGGTGATCTTCTCGTCACGGATGCGCCGGCCCAATGCAGCCGGGTCGAAGGCGTCCGCCACGTGGGCGCTGCCACCCGAGGCCAGGCACTCGATGAGCGCGTACAGGGTGAGGCTGTAGGACACCGGACCGGGGGCAAGGGTGGCGACGCCGGCGTACGGCTCCAGGTAGGCGCTGGAGACGGCGAAGTTCTCGCGGTACTGGTGTCGGGTCTTCAGGAACGCCTTGGGGTTGCTCGTCGTGCCGGAAGAGAACAACAGAAGGAACGGCTCTTCGCCATCCCGCACCGTCGGACCGGGGGCTGGGACGGTGGATACTTCCTTCTGCCTGAATTCAGCGAGGGTGATGATGGTGCCCGTCCAGCCACGCGCGGTGAGCCCGTCGGCCAGGTCGGTCGAGTCACTGATGACCACGCCGATTCCCGTGGAGAGGATGACGCCGATCTGATGATCCAGCGGCCATTGCGGGTCCACGGTCGCCGACACGGCCCGGAACCCGGCGAGTCCCGCGATGATGCGCGAGGTGTGAAAGGCCGAGGAGATGCTCACGGCCGTGATCGGGATGCCGGAGGTGTCTGCGGCCGGTGTCGGCTGAGTAGTTTGAGCGCGGTGCAGACTATCCACGATGGCGAACATCCGTCGGGAGTCTTCGACGAGCTGCGCGTACGTCAGCATGCCATCGTCCCCGACGATCGCCGGCTGGTCGGGATGGTGTTCGGCCGTGTCCAGCACGGTCCGTGTGATCGGCACCCGCGGCCTCCCTGTCTTGAGATGTCGTCCCGTTGGTAGGTGATTTCCGGACAGCCCGATTCTAGTGGCCCTTCCCAGCCCGGGCAGAACAGGGCCCCTGCCGTAGATCTGTCAGTAAGTGCCGCTGCTAGAACATCAGCCAGGGTGTGCGTGTCATGGTTTGCGCTGGATGTGGTTCTGGTCCGCCTCTCCCGCAATTTGACCGCCTCGCCTCCGCGACGGTGGTTCTCCGCCGTGAAACTTGTTGACGAGGTACCACCCGGTCACCCGGTGAGGCGCAGAAAGAGCGCCTGCACTCAGTGTGAAGTATCGCGAATCTGCCCGAATTCCAATGCCCCCCAAAAATCACCACGAACGTAACGCTGCTCGGGCTCTGGGACCAAGTCCCAGTGGCGGGTTTTGCCTCGTTGGAGCGCTCCAGCAACTAATCTGCGCCTCACCTGACTCTCCAGAACGTCGCGCTCCAATTTCACGAGATCGTAATGAGTTGCCAATTCCTTGCGCAACAGTTCAACCCGCTCGGCGTGCATCGGCTTTGACACGACATTTTCAAGTTCATGCGGGTCCACGCGCAGGTCGAACAGCTGCTCCGGATCGCCGGGGCAGACGATGTACTTATACTGCCCACGTACCAGTGTCAGCTGTGGCCGTAGCGTCCCCTCGGCGAGGTACTCGATGACGACGTCACGATCTTCCGGGCCGGCCCGTCCATCTGCCTCCCGACGGGCGGACTCCAGCAGCGACACCCCGCGCCGTGCAGAACCCGAGGCAGCATCAGATCCTTCCTGCTCAATGTCATGTTTCGGCTCACTGCCGGGGGCTCCCGCCAGTTCCAGCAGGGTCGGCATCAGGTCCAACAGCGAGACTGGGTTCGCGTAGCGTCCCTGCGGCACCAAATGCTCCGGACCGTAGACGATCAGTGGCACACGGGAGGACTCCTCGTACGGCGACATCTTGTACCAGAGCCCCTTCTCCCCGAGCATGTCGCCGTGATCGCTGGTGACGATGATGACGGTGTTCTCCAGCAGATCCAGTTCTTCCAGACGCTCGCGGATGCGACCGACATGATCGTCGATGTAGCTCACGGCGGCGTAATAAGATCGCCGTGCTCGACGAACTTCCTCGAGGCTCGGATCGCGCTGGTCGAAGCCGCTCATCGCCCGCAGACGATGGCTGTGCGGGTCCTCCGCCAGGCTGGGCACCTGTGGGTACTTCGGATCCGGGATCTCGTCGTCAGCGAAACGGTCCCAATGCTCACGCGGTGGTTCGTAGGGATCATGCGGGTGGATAAAGCTCGTGACCATGAGGAAGGGGGTGTCCTCACTCGCGGCCTGGTTCGCTCTGACCCTGTCGTTCAGGTGACGCAGCGTGCGGAATGCCACCTCGTCGTCGAAATCCTGTTGAACGGTTGCCTTTGAGACGCCGGCAGTAAAAACGGCGTCAGCGTCGTGATACCACTGCAGGCGATCGCTCGGATCGCGTTGCCAGTCCGGCACCATATCCATGTCCGCTGGGTAAACGTCCGTCGTCAAACGCTGTTCAAACCCATGATGCTGATCGGGGCCGATGAAGTGCATCCGCCCGACCAGCGCCGTGTGGTAGCCAGCGTTGCGCAGGTGATGGGCAAATGTCGGCGTCGACGCCGGGAAGTCATCGCCATTGTCGTAGCAGCCCAGATCCGAGGGCATTTCCCCGGTCATCATCGACGCGCGCGAGGGCGCACACAACGGCGTATTGCAGTATGCCCGATCGAATACAGCGGACTCTGCCGCCAACCGGTCGATGTTCGGAGTCTTGGCTGCAGCATCCCCATAGGCGCCGAGCGCCTGCGCCGCCATCTGGTCGGCTTGGATAACGACAATATTTGGTCTCATGATCAACCTTTCATTCCCCGGGTCGACTAAACATCCCTTACTCGACCCGAATGCGCTGCGTTCCAGCACGAAGTCCTGTTCGCCTTTCCTCCCACTCTAGGCGGTGTCCCGGCCAACAAAGGAGACGCTTCCTGGCAGTCGGTCGGGCACCGTTCTCCTGTCAGCTTTTCCCTGCACCGGAGTCGGTGTCGTCACCCGGGGTCGAGTCCACGACCTCCCCCTCAGTGGTTGCATCGGTCTCAACGGACTCCGGGGCCCAGCCGTCTGCCCATTCACCTGTATCGAAATTGAACCCGACGGGTTCACCGAGCTCGTCGGTGCGTCGGTACCACTCGGTATAATCTTCGTGTGTTGAGTCGACTCCGGCACCGGCACCTTCGCCGGGCTCTGTGGGGATCACCTGCAAGTTGAAGTCGTCGTCGTACCTGTCCAGACCATCCACGATGGCGTTGCTCACCGCGGCTTCAGCATATTGCTGCCGCAGTGTGTGCGGATCGGTACGAAGATCGCGGACCCACGCGATGATGATCAGAAGCATGACGAAGGCGAATGGCACCGCCGTGATGATCACCAGCGACTGCAGTCCCTCGAGCGCGTCGGTACTGCCAAGAAGCAGCATGACGACGGCAATGCCAGCCATGACGAGGCCCCAGAACACCACGATGGGCTTCGGCGGGTTTTGGCTGCCTCGAGTCGTGAGGATGCCCATCACCACCGACGCGGAATCTGCAGCAGTGATGAAGAAAATCGCCAGAATGAACATGATCAAAACCGGCAGGATTCCAGCGAAGGGAAGGTTCTCCACAATCTTGAACAGTACCTCTGGCGGATTCACCTGCTCGATGACGCCCAAGGTCCCGTCGCGGTACATCGAGATGGCAGTCCCACCCATGATTCCGTAGGCCACGAACAGCAGGGACGACGGAATGAGGATCACTCCCAGGATAAACTGCCTGATGGTCCGGCCTCGGGAGATGCGAGCGATGAAGATCCCGACGAAAGGCGACCAGGAGATCCACCAGGCCCAGTAGTACACGGTCCATGCAGACTGGAAGTCCAGCGTGGCCT
>JAKDKP010000210.1 GCA_030453285.1 Propionibacteriales bacterium | reverse complement strand
GGCAAGGCCGAGATCGTGAAGTGGCCCAAGAACAAGACCGAGGGCACGCCCGTCGGCTGGAACGGCTACCCGATCATGAAGCAGGCCAAGAACAAGGACGCCGCCTGGACCTTCGCCAAGTTCTTGATCTCCAAGGAAGGGTCGAGCTTCTTCGCCAAGCAGGGTGGCACGATCGTCCCGGCCCGCAAGTCGGTTGCCGACAGCGCCGCCTTCCTCGACGGGGCGCCCGAAGGCACGCCACTGATGTACGAGGCCCTCTCGTACGCCACTCCGGTCCCGTCGCCGGACCGGGGGGCCGAGATCCAGAAGGAGATCGAGGGCGCCTGGGAACAGATCATGGGCGGCAATGCCGAACCCGAGGCGGGAATGAACGCCCTGCAGGACAAGCTCGCTGGACTGGTATGAGTTCAGCGCCAGTGGCGGTGTCGACGGTGCGACGGCGCGGCATCGAGGGACGCAGCAACCTGGCGGGCTGGTTCTTCGTCAGCCCGGCGGTACTGCTGTTCATCGTGTTCATTGCCGGACCGTTCGTCGCCGCCATGGGGCTCAGCCTGTTCAGTTGGGACCTGCTCACCCCGGCCCGTTTCGTCGGGATGGAGAACTTCACCCGGCTGTTCGGTGATGCCACGGTGTGGCTCTCGCTGCGCAACACCTTCGTGTTCGCGTTCGCCTCGGTGGTGACCCACATCGTGATCGGCCTGGCCCTGGCCGTCGCGGTCAATCGCCCCCTGCACAAGGTGGTGCAGTACGTCACCCGGTCGGCGATCTTCTTCCCGTTCCTGATCTCGTGGGCGGCGGTCTCCCTGCTGTGGAAGTACGTGCTGGATCCCGATTTCGGCATCGCCAGCTACTACCTTGGCCGGATCGGCATCACCCCACCCAATTGGTTGATCGATCCCCAGTGGGCCCTGCCGGCGCTGATCGGGATCGACTGGTGGCACACGATCGGCTACACGTTCGTGATCCTGCTCGCGGGGCTGCAGACCGTGCCCGGCATCTATCACGAGGCGGCCAAGATCGACGGGGCTAACGCGTGGCAACGGTTCTGGCACGTGACCTTGCCGATCATGGCTCCCACTCTGGTGTTCGCCATGATCATCACCTTCATCGGCGCCTTCCAGATCTTCGAGCCGATGCGGATCATCACCGACGGTGGGCCCAGCGACTCCACCCGCAGCATCGTGCTCTACCTGTATCAACAGGCCTTCGAGAGCTTCCAGGTCGGCTATGCCTCCACCATCGCGCTGGTGGTGTTCGCGATCGTGATGATCGTGACCCTGCTCCAATTGCGGTTGTCAAGGCGGTGGATGGGTCATGACTGAGAGCGGACATTCCTCCGGGGGAGGTATGACGGCCCGTCTGGTGGCCGCGCCTCGCGTCCGTCGCGGCGCGCGGCAGAAGGTGGGCGACATCGTCTTGTCGGTGGTGTTGATCGTGTTGTCGCTGTTCATGATCGTGCCGTTGGTGTGGTTGATCACCACCTCTGTGACCACCCGAGCCGAGGCGTTCCAGCTTCCACCGCGCTGGATCCCGACGCCACCAACGCTGGCGAACTATGCCGAGATCAACTCGCTGATCCCGATCGGGCGGATGGCGCTGAACAGCCTCATCGTCTCGGTGCTGGCAACGGCTGGCGCGTTGCTCACCAGCACCTTGGCGGCGTACGCGTTCTCCCGGATCCGCTTCCGCGGCGGCAACACGCTGTTCAGTGTCCTGTTGGCGGCGTTGATGGTCCCGGTCCAGCTCACCGTCATTCCATTGTTCATCCTGATGCGCACCCTCGGCCTGGTCGACAACCTCGCTGCGGTGTGGCTCCCGGCAACGGTCAACGTCTTCGGCATCTTCTTCCTGCGGCAGTACTTCGCCTCCATCCCTCGTGACCTCGACGAGGCGGCCCGGATCGACGGAGCCGGACACCTGCGCATCCTGTTCCAGATCATGCTGCCGTTGGCCATGCCGGCGTTGTCAGCGTTGACCATCTTCTTGTTCGAGGCCACCTGGAACAACTACTTCTGGCCGTCGATCTTCCTGCAGAGCAACGAACAGATGACCCTGCCGGTCGGACTGGTCCAACTGCAGGGCGCTGTCGGCGGCGGGCCGGCTGTGGTGGTCTTTGCTGCGATCACTGCCGTCGTCCTGCCGGTGTTGATCCTGTTCCTGATCTTCCAGCGCAGCTTTGTCGAAAGCATTGCCAGTACGGGGTTGAAGGCATGAGTGCCTCGGTGGATCTGCTCCCGCTGGTGCTGCGACGCACACCGGCTGCCCTGCCCGTGCTCGGAGCGGCAGCGGTGACGATGAGCGGCCTGCTGTTCATGGTCCTGGCCCTCTTCGGCGCGTGGACGGTCGCGCTGCCGATCCTGGTTGCGCTCACGGTGTGGCCGACCTTCGGTGCTCTGGTGGCTGTCGCGGTCGACCTGTGTCGAGGGGAGGATCCCACTGTCGTCGGCTGGTTCACCGATCTGACCCGCCGCTTCGGGTCGCGAGTGGCGATAGGGCTGGCCTGGGCGGTGCCAGCGTCGTTCACCGCGCTCAACGTCGACCTCGCCGGTGCGTCCGGAGTGACAGCAGTCGGACTGGCCGCCGTCGCCGGAGCGGTGTTGACCGTCCTCGGGCTTGGCTGGGCGACGACGGCCCTGGTCGTTGATCTGGTGCCGGGTCTGGGCTGGCGCTGTGCGGCCTCGATCGCCGTACGCAAGGTGCACGTCCTGATCGGTGTCGCGACCCTGGCCGGCGTCGCCTGGTGGCTGTCCGGGCTGATCTCGCCAGGGGTCGGAATCCTCGTGCTCATCCCGATCGCCCTGGCGGCGGCCAGCGGAATCCTCAACGGGTACCTCGTGCCGGTCGAGCCGCCCGATCAGATCTGGGTCCTGCCGCCGGAGAAGTGCGTGCCGATCAACCCCTCCTCGCCCCTTCCCTCGTCGACCCCTCAAGGAGCACAGCATGGCTGAAGCGCGACCGATTCCCCACCGTGACGGCCGGTTCGTGGCGATGCCACTGGGCGGCATCGGTACCGGGAATGTGTCGATCTGCGCCGACGGTGGCCTTCGTCAGTGGCAGTTGCACAACAGCGGCAACCACCGGGGAGACCTGCCGTGGACCTTCTTCGCCATCCGGGCCGGCTGCATCGAACCGCCGGTCGACGTCGTACGCGTGCTGCAGGCACCGGTGCCCGACGTCGATGCGCCACGGACCCCACTGGTCACCGATGACGAGGTGCCCGGTTGGCAACGGGAGCTGCAACAGCGGTGGCAGTCGGTCGAGGCCACCACCTTCTCCGCGACGTACCCCGAGGCGCAGGTCGACTACCACGACGACGCCCTGCCGGTGAGCGTGCAGATGGTGGCATCGACACCGATGGTGCCTGGCGATGTCGACGAGAGTTCCCTGCCGGTGGCGACGTTCACCTTCGAGATCACCAACACCCATGATCAACGCATCTACGGCTGGCTGGGCAGCACCTGCCAGAACGCGGTGGGTTCGGACGGCTACAGCCCGGTCGACGGCGTGTCCTCGCGGACGTACGGCGGCAACACCAACCGGCTGCTGCGCGAAGCGGGCTGGACCAAGGTGATCATGGAGAACGGTTCGCTGCCGCCCGATCATCCCGGGGCGGGACAGATGGTGCTGGCCACCGACAGTCCGACCGCGACCAGCCTGGTGCAGTGGCAGTCCCCCGAGGAGTTCGGCACCTTCCTGGGTTCTCGTGCCTGGGGTGAGGATCCTGCAGGTCTGCGCCTGGCGCCGTGGATGCCGGATTCCCTGCCCAACTCGCCACGGGAAGCCGCGGGTCCGAGCGCTGCGGGCCGGACCTGGAACACCGGCCTGGCGCACCGCTTCGACCTGGATCCCGGCGAGACCACGACCGTACGGGTGATGATCGCCTGGCACTTCGGCAACCGGTACACCGACTTCGGCCAATTCGGGCCGAGCAAGGAGCAGTGGGGACCGAGCCGTTTCTTCCTGGGCAACGCCTATGCCCGCCGCCATCCCAACGCCGAAGCCGTTGTTGATCATGTGACGGACCGATGGGACACCCTGGCCGACGTCACCCGCTCGTGGGTCGACACCCTGCGGGGCAGCTCGTTGAGCCCGGACCAGACCGAACATCTGGCCGCCCAGGCCGCCTACCTGAGGTCACCGAGCTGCTTTCGTACCGCAACGGGACGGTTCCACGGATTCGAAGGGGTGCTCGGCGCCTCCACCCGGATGTGGAACGGCGACCTCGGCGGCTCCTGCCCGTTGAACTGCACACACGTGTGGAACTACGCCCAGGCGGTCTCCGCCTTCTATCCGAGCCTCGAACAGAACATGCGCGAGACCGAGTTCGACGTGATGCAGCACGCAAGCGGCTACCTCCCGCACCGAGTGATCGCCCCCGCCTTCCTGCCCCAATTGTGGGACACCCACATCGGCGGGCCGGAGGAGCCGGCGCTGGACGGCATGCTCGGCTCGGTGCTGAAGACCTACCGGGAGGTACGACGGGGTGCCGGCACAGAGTGGTTGGCGACGTACTGGCCGAACGTGTGCCGCCTGCTCGATCACATCCACCGCAGGTGGGACCCGGAACGGACGGGTCTGCTGCACGGCATCCAGCCCAGCACCCATGACATCGATTTGAGCGGCATCAACTCCTTCATGGGCACCTTGTGGCTTGCCCCCCTGCGGGCGGCCGAGGAGATGGCCACCCGGGTCGGCGAAGATCAAACAACAGAAGACTTCGGTGACCGGTTAACCCACGCCACGTCGGGGTACGACGAGGCACTGTTCGACGGGAACCACTATGTCCAAAAGCTGGAGGAAGGTGACAACGCCGATTTCCAGTGGGTGACCGGTGTGCTGTCGGATCAACTGATCGGCCAGTGGTGGGCCCACACCCTTGATCTTGGTCATCTGCTGCCTGTTGATCATGTGCGGACCGCACTCCGTACGGTGGTCGCGACGAACCTGCGGCACGGATTTGCCGATTTCACCCACGGCTACCGGGTCTTCGCCGACGCCGACGACTCTGGCCTGTTGATGTGCTCCTGGCCCGAAGGCGGCCGGCCGGCCGTGCCCACCAGATATGCCGACGAGGTGTGGACCGGCATCGAATACCAGGTGGCCGCACACTGCCTGCAGGAGGGGCTGCGCGAGGAGGCCGAGCAGGTGCTGGATGCGGTGTGGCAGCGCTACGACGGAACGCGACGGAACCCGTACAACGAGATCGAATGCGGCGACCACTACGTCCGCGCCATGGCGGGCTGGAGCGTCCTGGAGGCGTTGGGTGGCTACACCGTTGATGCGGTCACCCGCACGGTGCAGATCGGCCCCGGCCGGGATGGCCGCTGGCCGATCATGCTGCCCGGTGCCTGGGGCTGGCTGGTGCGCGACGGCGACCA
>JAKDKP010000209.1 GCA_030453285.1 Propionibacteriales bacterium | reverse complement strand
CGGCCACACGTGGCGGAAGAAGACCGTCGACGCATCCACCACAAGACTCGGCAGATCGATGCCGAGACCTCGAACTGCCTCGGTCATCGTCTGCCATCCCTGGTCCAGCCACTGCTGCAGGCGGAGTCCCTGCCACCAGTCGATCCCGGACTGCAGGAACTTCTGCCCCGACATGATCACCAACAGCAGGAAGTAGCTCTCCAGCACCACCACCAGGACACCCAGCGGCCACCACCGGGTGCGTTCGTGCACCAGGTCGACGATCCGCCGCACGACATAGGTGCCGATGATCAACACCAGGACGAAGATCATCTTGCCCGGCGACGTGAACGGGTTGAGGTTCTCGATCAAGGTGCCCTCGAAGATGCCACTGCGGGCAATCGTCTGGTTGATCATCTCGCGCGCGCGATCCTGCACCTGGTTGAACGCGGCGTACACCCCCAGGAAAGGCAGCAGGGTGCTCGCCAATACCTGGGTGGTGCCCCGTCGATCACGGCTGCGAGCCCCATCGGATCGTTGCTGCGCTGCCCAGGTGGTCGTCATCCTGATCATCAGCACGGTGCACACCAGGGTGCCGACGAAACCGAGCGCGAACACGGCCAGCACCGCGAACGGCCACTCGATCGGCACCAGGATCGCTCCCTTGAGGGCGAGCTCGGGCAGCAGCCAGCCGAGCAGGGCCAGACCGAGGAGTTGCGGCCATAACGCGAGGGTGACGCGGCCGGTGCCGATGACGAGGTCGCACACCAAGCCACCGGTCTCACCCAGCACTCCCCGGACGCCGCCCATGAGGGGATGCTAGTGGCAGCGCGGATCAACGTGCCGAGATGCGTACGATCAAGCAACACCGACGAAAGCGAGCATCATGCCCACCCTGACTCCTCTGCCCGACCGCGACTGGGCTCGTGTGCTCTGCGTGGTCGCCCACCCCGACGACATGGAGTATGGCGCCTCGGCGGCCGTGGCCACCTGGGTCGAGCGCGGCATCGAGGTGGGCTATCTGCTGCTCACCGGCGGGGAAGCCGGCATGGATCGCCCACCGGAGGAGATCCGCCCGCTACGCGCCGCCGAACAGCGCGCCGCCTGTGAGGTGGTCGGGGTATCCGATCTGACGATCCTCGAACATCCCGACGGCATGCTGGTCGCCGATCTCGACCTGCGCCGCGACATCGCCCGCGCTATCCGCCGGTTTCGACCGGATGCGGTGGTGACGGCCAATTTCGACTTCGAGGCGTACGGGACCCTCAACCAGGCCGACCATCGAGGGGCCGGCGTCAGCGTGGTCGACGCCGTACGAGACGCCGACAACACCTGGGTCTTCCGTGAGCTCGCCGAGCAGGAGGGCCTGGCCAAATGGCACACCACCGCGCTGCTGGTCGCCGGTCATGATGAGCCGACCCACGCGGTCGAGGTCGATCAGCGGGCCGTCGACGCCAGTGTCGCGTCACTACGCAGCCATCAGGCCTACCTCGCGCACGTCACCGGGCACCCTCACCCGGGCGAGTTCATTCCCGAGCTGCTGCGCACCGGCGGCGAGGCACTCGGTGTCGAGTACGCCGTCACCTTCCGGGTGCACGACCTGGGCGGCATCGCCGACCCCGGTGACGCTGACCCAGACCAGTGACCGCCACAGGCTGAGGGCCGTACAGGTCAGTTGGCCGACTCCGGCAGCACGGCGTGGCCGCCGAACTGGTTGCGCATCGCGGCAATCATCTTCATCGCCGGTGAATCCTCCTGCCGGGAGACGAAGCGGGCAAAGAGGGCGGCACTGATCGCCGGCACCGGGACGGCGTGATCGATGGCGGCCTCGATGGTCCAGCGGCCCTCCCCGGAATCGTCGGCGTACCCCTTGATCTCGGACAGATCGTCGTCCTGCTGCAGCGCGTTCACCAACAGGTCGAGCAGCCAGGACCTGATCACGGTGCCCTCCTGCCAGGAGGCGAAGATGTCCGGCACCTTGCCGGTGACCTCCTCGGATGCGGTGAGCAGTTCCCAACCCTCGGCGTACGACTGCATGATCGCGTACTCGATCCCGTTGTGGACCATCTTGGCGAAGTGACCGGCGCCATGCTTGCCGGCGTGGACGAAACCATGATCACCTTCGGGCTTGAGCGCATCGAAGATGGGTTGCGCGGTGGCGACATCGTCGGCGTCCCCGCCGACCATCAGGGCGTACCCCAGGTCCTTGCCCCAGACGCCACCAGAGACCCCGCAGTCGAGGAAGTGGATGCCCTTCTCACCCAGCAGGTCGGCGCGCGGCTGATCCTCGCTCCACCGGGTGTTGCCACCGTCGATCACCAGATCGCCGTCACCGAGCAATTCGGACAGATCGTGCACGACCCCGCCCAGGGCGCTGATCGGCACCATCAGCCAGACCACCTTGGTCTCGCCGGTGAGCTGGTCGACCATGTCACCCAAGGAGGTGGCGTCGCTGATCTCCTGGTTCTGGTCATAGCCGACCACGGTGTGTCCGGCGGCGCGCAGTCGCTCGCGCATGTTGCCGCCCATCTTGCCCAGTCCGACGATTCCGAGGTCCATAACCAGCTCCTTCTGCTCCGAGTGCGAGGCGATGTCGTGCACGGGCCATCCTGCCGCGTCCGCCACGCCTACGCGCAGGCAGGGGTGGAACAAGGTCTCCACCGAGGCCATACCGGGTGCGGTCAGCCGCGAGGTTCCAGTTTGTAGTGCAGCCGCAGGGCGGTCTGGCGTCCCCACTTGAGTTCGTGATCGGTACGCAACACACCCTCCTCGTCGGTCCAGGCGGTGAAACGCTCATGGATCGGCACCCGTACGGCATGGGCACCACGTCGACCCACCACCAGCACGTAGGCGCCCGGATCGCCGAAGCCACCGGCGCCCGAGTGCAGCACCAACGATCCGTCCGGGCGGGTTTCGGGACGTAGGAAGACCTCGACGTTCTGCGCCTGCAGCGGGAAGTTCACGTTCAGCATGGGGGTGGCGTGCCCGGGCAACTGGACTGGCCGGTACAGCCCCGAGAACACGTACGTCCCGGTCGAGCGCAGCGTCCGAAGCCAGGCCGATCCCAACGCGCGACCGTCGGTGCCGGTGAACGACACGATGCGGGAATCCATCCCCCTCGACACCTCCAGGGGATGCACCGGCAGGGCGAGTTGGTGGACCCGTCGGCCGTACAGGTGCGAGACGAGTGCGCCGCCCAGCCCGTACGGCGGGCTCCACTGGGTCCACACTTCGACCCGCCAGGCGGCGGTGTGTTCGTAGAAGTCACGGATCGCTGGTTGCAGGGTGGCGATCGAGAATCCCAGGTCGTCCGGCGAGGTGCTGCCGGCGGGGCGCTCGAAGATCGACATGTCCGCAACCAGGCCCGTCGCGGCCTCCTCGGTCATACCGGCATCCCAGGCGGTAGCCGCGTCGACGAGCCAATCGGCACCGACGGTCGCCGACGTGGTGGTCGGTGCATCAAGCCATCGGTGTTCATCGGCCAGGTCGACCCGCCGCCCGGCGGTCGACCAGACCATCCGAGAGACGGTGTCCAGGACGTGTGGCACGGGCTACTCGATGTCTGGCTGCTCGAGTGGGTTGCTCAGCCGGGGAGACGCATCAGCATGATCACGTGCCGGTAGTCGGTCTCGGGTTCGCCGTCGATCTCCTGCAAGCCGGTGAGCAGGCATGGCTTGCCGGGGGCGGTGAACGAGAATCGGACGTACGGGGTGGTGAACACACTCAGCGCGTCGAGCAGGTAGGTCGGGTTGAAGCCGGCCGCGACCATTTCGTTCTCGGACACGTGCTCGGTGATCGCCTCGAGCGCCTCGGTGGCCTGGGCCTGGTCGCCGGTGGCGGCCGACAGGGTGACCGAACCGTCCTCGATGCCCATCCGGATCGAGGTGTTCCGCTCGGCAACCAGCGCGACCCGCTTGGCGGCGGCGACGATCTCGTTGGTGTTGAGCCGAACGTTCAGGGCCGGCTGCATGTTCATGATGTGACGGACCTTGGGGAACTCGCCGTCCAGCAGACGCGTGGTGGTCTGTCGTACGCCACCGGGACCGTCTCCCTCGAAGCCGATCAGGCCGTCACCAGCGGAGGTGGCGGCCAGGGAGAGGTGGATCTGATCGCCGGAGGTCATCGACTTGGCGGTGTCGGACAGCACCTTGGCCGGGATCAGCGCGTTGCTGCTGGCCGAAGAGGAACCCGGGTTCCAGGTGATCTCCTTCAGCGCCATCCGGTACCGGTCGGTGGCCAGCAGGGACAAGGTGTCGCCCTCGATCTCCATCCGGACACCGGTGAACACCGGGAGCAGTTCGTCGCGGCCGGCAGCGACGACCACTTGACCGACGGCCTGGGCGAACTGCGCGCTGGTGACCGTCCCGGTCTCGTCGGGCATGTCAGGCAGATTCGGGTAGTCGTCGACCGGGAGCGCCTGGAGGGTGAACCGGGCCGACCCGCAGGTGAGTTCCATCCGCTGGTGGTCGGCATCGATCTCGACCTCCTTGTTGGGCAGGGCGCGGCTGATGTCGGCGAGCAGGCGGCCCGAGACCAGCACCTGCCCCTCGTCGCTCACCGTGCCCTCGACGTTGATCTTGGCTGAGGTCTCGTAGTCGAAGCTCGACAGGGTCACACCGGCGTTGTCGGCCTTGAGGAGCATCCCGGCCAGGATCGGTACGGTGGGGCTCTGCGGGAGGCTGCGGGCT
Source organism: Propionibacteriales bacterium (assembly GCA_030453285.1). GTDB lineage: Bacteria > Actinomycetota > Actinomycetes > Propionibacteriales > Propionibacteriaceae > Carbonicoccus. The sequence goes on along the minus strand of JAKDKP010000209.1, from coordinate 727 downwards.
GCCCACTGGACGGCGTCAGCGAGTACGTCCCGCTTGAGTCGGATCTTCAACCTGTCCTCCTGCTTGTGCGATCCCGTCGTCTGCTGACGTGCCGGACTGTGATCATAGCCACGCCTCGGTGGCCCGTGCATCCCGCCGCCGGGTCAGCTGGCGACCTCGACGGGCTCAAGGGAGCCGGTCAGGCCGTCGTACGAAAGCACAGTCATCGACCGAAGGCCATCCGGTAGGCACTTGGGGTGGTGCCGAGCAGTCTCCGGAAATGCAGCCGCAGGTTGCCGACGAGCGGACTCCGGATCGTCCCGCGACGGGGTCGATGACGTGGACATACAAATTGTGGTGTTTGACGGTTTCGACGAGTTGGACGTGTTCGGGCCGTTCGAGATCCTCACCCTTGCGGGGATGGACGTGCGATTTGTAGGGCCAGACATGCCGGCCGGACCGAGTCACGACGCGGCGTGGTGGTCGAGCCCACGCACCGTCTTGGGGATGATGTTGATCGGGCAACCCCGACCGGCGTGATCGTGCGCGAACAAGGTGCGGATGCGGCCGTCCGCGTCGCAGCGACGGTGGAGTACCCGCCCCGGTGACTCCCCTCGTACGAGGTCGGGGCTGGGTCAATGCGCGGGATGTCCACAGCCCGGGGCGCACAGACTTCTTCCTGTTCTTCTCAGATGTATCACCAGTAGAGGTAGTGGTAGGTGGTGTGGATCCTGTGGACAACTAGTCG
>JAKDKP010000208.1 GCA_030453285.1 Propionibacteriales bacterium | reverse complement strand
GCGTTCTCTGCCGTCGGAGCCTGCCTCGCCTCGGGATCGGGCCGGTGCTGGTGCTCCTGCTGGTGGTCATGCTCGTGCGGGTTCATCGTCCTGCTCCTCATCGTGGTGTTTCTTCTCGTTCCCGGTGCTCTGGTCACCCGACGTCTCGGCCTCTTTCCGGCGTGGAGTCGTGGCCCAGCGGCCGACAGTGGAGGGGTGCACGCCGACCTCACGCGCGATCCGCTTGTTCGACCACCCCAAGCTCCGCAGCTCCTCCGCCCGCACCCGACGCCCGGCCCCCTCGGGAACCTCGGTCGACGTTCCGCCCGACGACGCCGAGGCCGCTTCAGGCGCAGTGATTCGCGGCGGGGCCTGTGTCTTGGCGTCCTCGACCGGCCCCGTCGTCACTTCTTCCGCCGCAGGCTCGGCCGTCTCGGCAGCATCGACCTCAGCCGCCTCGACCGGCCCCGCGGGCGGGGGTTCGGTGCCGTGGTCGGCGGGACGGGTAAGGATGACGGTCAGATGCGTCGCGGCCAGCAGGACCAGCGGTGGGATCGCGGCCACGACCGCGGCAAGGAGAGCGGGCACGGTCAGGTCAGCAGCGAGGATCGCGTGTGCCGCGTTCGCCGTGACCGAGACACCGGCGCCGCCGATGAGCAGCGCCCAGGGATACCAGGCCGTCCGGCGCCCATCAAGGGCGACGACCGCGACGGTCGCGACCACGATCAACCCGTCCACCAGCAGCGGCCAGATCCACGACTGCCCCCGCGCGATCCCCGAACGCATCGCGAGATCAGCCAGGGCGACGAAGCTCAACCAGAACGCCCCGGCGCCGATCAGCATCGTGCCCACCGCTGCCGTCACGACCGTCCACCCGTACCCGCGTGCCTCGTTCATGCCAGCCCCCTGCCCGACGGTGCCGGCGAGCGTGCCGGCTCGCCCCTCTGCGCGGGCCGCCTCGGAGCGGGTTCGGCGCGGGTCGGGGTGCTGGGGTCGGTGGCGATGGTGCGGTAGGCGGACTGGATCGTGCGGGTGATCTCCCGCTCCCCGAAGTCCGGCTGCTCCACGCTCGCGAACGCATCCAGCGCCTCGGTCTCGGGGACGCTGCCCTCGGCCAGGCGACATGCGGCCCAGAACAGTTTGAGATTGCGATCCGTGGACTGCCCGCCCAGCCACGACGCCATCCGCTGCGCATCCACCGGCGCCGCCCCCTCCCTGTGCGGGACCGGCTTCCGGCGGGGCCTGGGCGGGGTCAGGAACTCCCGCAAACGCTGCGCATCCACCGCCCGCCCGTCGGTCGGGGCGAAAGACGTGGGGCGGTAGAGCACGATCTCGCCGTCGATCGGGCGATGCGAGGGCGGGACGATGATGTAGCCGCGATCGCCCCGGAAATCCACGCCCGCCGTCCCGGCCTGCCACGACGACTGCACGCCCTCGGAGGCCGGGAAGTAAATGTGCAGGCCACCGCTCGGGGAGCGGACCATCGTCTCCCACCCCGATACGAGCCCGGCCCGGCGCGCCCTCCGGATCGCGTCGTAGCCGTTGGCGCCGTGGACATCGACGTCCACGACCGAGACCCCGGAGGCCCGACCGGTGGGCATGCCGATGTTCGCCGCCGGGAACCGGCGCCACCACGCCTCGACCTGACCGAGATCGGTCGTGGCGTCGTGGAATCCGTGCCGGGTGATCGGCTGCTTCCCCTCCGGAGCGCACGGGAAGACCGGCACCCCCTGGCCGGCGAACAGCATCGCTGCCTCGGGCAGGGGCGTGGTCGCGTCCATGCGTTGGAGCGCGGTCGTGAAGCGGGAACGGATGGGCATCTCATAACCCCCGCGCGTCGGCCCTCACCGGCGTACGCGCCGCCTCCCGCTCAGGGGCCAATGACGGCGCTCTTCGGACCGCAGCCTGCTGGTCGGGAGCGCCGCGGTCGGGGCCGTTCTTACCGACACTCTGCGTCAGGCCGGGCGGGGTGCCGTCGGGCACCTGCTCGGTATCGAGCTGGTCGAGGATGCTGGCGGCTGCCTTGCGCACCCGCTCACCGGTGGACTGGACGATCTCGACCGGGGCCTTGCCGTCGACGTTCGCCGCCCACCCGGCCACGTACGGGATCGTGTACCCCGTGGTGTCCATTCCGTGAGCAGCGCCGACCATCAGCGCGACAGATTCGGCCTCGACCTCCCCGATCCCGCGATGCTGCCTGGCCTCCTCCTGATTGGGGCCGTGGAGGGTGACGTGGGCGAGCTCGTGGGCAAGGGTCTTCACCTGGGCGGCGGGGTCCATGTTCTCCCGCACCGCGACCTGCCGGGCCGAGAAGTCCGTGATCCCGTTCGCGCCGTGGATCATGCCCTCGTACGGCACCCGCAGGACCTCGAAACCGGCCCCTTCGACCTGCGCCGCCAGCCCCTCCCACAGCCCGGCCGGCGCCTCACCTTCCAGCAGTCGCGGGGAGGGTCGCTCAGGGAGCGGATCACCAGCGGTTTGGGAGACATCCCAGACGTAGGCCGGGCGCACCCCGACCATGCGGGTGCGAACGGTCTCTCCGGGCTTGGGCTTCTCGCCCCGGTTCAGACGCCGCCACGAGTCCGCATCCAACGGGTTCGCCGAGGCAAACCGCCCCGTCACCGGCGCGAGGATCTGATACCCGGCCTGACCTTTCTCGACCTGCCGGCCCAGCTGCTGCCACTGCTTGTACCCAGCAACGAAGGTCGGGAACGGCTCGTGCACGCGTCCGTGCTCGAACGCTGCTTGATGCTGTTCCCAGATGAGGATCACGTTGTTGAACGAGCGCGAACGGAAGTTCGCCGCGAACTTGAGCGCTTCGGCCCAGTCCTCGCCCGTGACCAGCCGCTCGACCGTACCCGTCAATCGCTCGTGGAGTTCGTCGAGCTTCGCCTCCCGCGCCTCGCGGGCCTCTTCCTGCCTCGTCGCCACCGTCCGGCCTCCTCCCGCAGGGTCGGCCACCACGGGCGGTGGCCGACCCTGCACCTGCGAGGTGAGCCAGGCGCATCCGGCGAGTCAGACGGCCAGCGAACAGAACATTCAGTAGGTTGGCCATCAGGAACGCGGAGGCACCTGACGTAGGACATACCGGCCTACCAACCTCGGACGGCAACGGGAAGCGAACACAGCGGTGACCGGGTATCGACAGGTGGACCTGGCTTGTTCCCGGACGACTGTGCCGGAACGCTAGGGCACGTCGGCGACGAACGGCCGCATGTCGCGATACCGGCCAGGGCTTACCCCGGTATGCCTCGTGAACGCGTCGACCGCGCGAGACCGGCTCCGCCACCCGACCCGTCTGCCGGCAGATTCCACGGTGATGTTGGTTTCGCGGAGGAGCCGTGCCATCTCCTGCACACGCAGCATCACGAGATACGCCGACGGGGTCTTCCCGAATGCCTGTGTGAACAGGCGGGCGAGCTGCCGTGGCGAGAGGCTTACCCGCACCGCGAGTTCCGCCAACGTCCAGGGATGGTCGATCGCCGTATGCAACGCATCTCGGGTGAGCACGGCCTCACGGCGGAGCGGGCCGAAATTTCGTTGCCGGGGCATGATGAGCCGTGAGCGAGCACCCTGCAGCGATGTCGGCCGCAAGTGTGTGACGCGCACGAACGGCACGAACACGTCTAAGAGGTCGAACCAGCGCGCCAGCAGATAATGGAACTTCTCGTGGTACAGATGCGCCACGCTGATCGCGACCATCTCGTCCACCCAGGACATCAGCATCCCCGCACGGTCACGCCCTAGCCGCAGGACTTGCGCCGGCTCGGAATAGACCCGCTCCGCCAACCCTTGAGCATCGAGACGGTCATGCAGGATCGTCGAGTATTGCCAGAAGAACTGATCCACAGCGAGATCGGTATCGACATAAACGGTCGTCACCGTCACATGACCCTCGGGCTCGACACCGCATAAGACGCCCGGCCCCAACAGAATCAGGTCACCCATGGAAACGGGCTGCTGACCGAACTCGCTGAACACGATCGCGCTCCCGTCGCGGACGATGATGATTCTCAGACAGTCATATTCAGCCGGCCCAATCGGACGGTGAATCGTACGAGTAAGCGCCCGCAGAGGTGAATAAGCGCGTGTTGAAGAAGTGCCTCCGGATCGAGTACTCAACGCCGCAATGCGCTCCTGTCTGTGGTCGTGAGGCCGTCGGCGACAGGGTATTTATTCCCGACGCCACCTTCATTTCCTCTACCGGAGCGCTGCACCCCGTGGGGCGGCAAAAACACGAGCGTCTGGATCGACTTGCGGTTCCAGCCTCCCCAGGACTCGTCAGCGACAGGGTAGGGCCCGACTGTCGCTGGTCTGCCGTTGAGTCGTCGGATTGCAGCGCCAGCAGCGCGCGGTACAACTCGACCAGCAGAGGGTGCAGTGCTCTGCCGCGCTCGGTGATCCGGTACTCGGTTCGCTGCAGGAATCAGGTAGCCGTGGTTCTCGCTACAAGTCCGGCTGTGACGAGTTCGTGGAGCCGTTCAGTCAGCACCTTGTCGCGGAAACGCGGAAGCAATTCGGCCTGGTCAGTGTATGAGTATGCGTCGCCGGACATGAGGTTGCCGAGTACGAGCGTCATCCACCGCCCCGAGATCGCAGCCAACACTACTTCGACCGGGCGATTTATTGACGAAGACAGCACGCTTCTTCAGCTCCCGAGATTCAACGACTTCACTCGTGGTCTAAGGCAGCCGTTATAACGGAGGTTCTACTTTGGCCCGGCATTTGTGGGCTGTCTGTCATGGTTCGAACGACGTACGAGTGAGACGGTGACGATGGCGGCCAAGCCGCACAGGGCTGCAAGTGCGATCAGGACGATTCGCCACGTCTCGGTGAGTTGCTCAGCCAGGAATGCGGGGTCCGCAGTTTCGGGCAGGTTGCCGGTTGCGACCTGCCCCGCGAGACTCGCAGAGTTGATTTTCCCCGTCATGATCGCAATGAGTGCGGAACCGAAGAGACCGAGGATGAGTGCATTGGAGGTGCTGCGGACTGTGTTGAGCATTCCGGCGGCCATGCCGACCTGGTTCTCATTGACTTGGTTCATGGCCTGGGCGTCGATGATGCCCGAGGCGAGGCCGACTCCGGCCCCGAGCAACACGAGGGGTCCTGCCAGTTCGAGCGGTGTGATTGCAGGGTGCAGGGTTGCGAGCCAGGCGTTGCCTCCGGCGATCGCAAGCAACGCGGTCGCGATGACCATCACTGGTGAGGTTCCCTTGCTGATGAGCCAGCCGCCCAGGGTGGGCATGATCATCATCGGCAAAGTCGGCAGGATTAGCACCATACCTGCGTTCGCGGCCGTCATTCCTACCGGGTCTTGGAGATAACTGGGCAGGAAGTTCAGGATGCCACCGAATCCGATGGACATGGTGATTGCGGCGAGCAGCCATCCGATGAACCTGCGCTGTCGCAACAGTGAGAG
>JAKDKP010000207.1 GCA_030453285.1 Propionibacteriales bacterium | reverse complement strand
CGTGGGCGCTGTCATCGGTGACGTTCAGCTGGCACATGGGTGTGCACATGGTGTTGAGCATGCTGGCCCCGCCGCTGCTGGTGCTTGGCGGAGTGATCACCCTCGCCTTGCGTGTGTTGTCCGCCGCGCCCGGGCCGCTGCCAAGACTCCGCAGTGCCCTGCAGGCGGTGTTGGAGGCCCCATTGGTGACGCGATTGACCAGCCCAATGGTGGTGTGGCTGATCTTCGTTTCCGGGTTCTACGTGCTCTACTTCAGCTCCCTGTTCGGTACCGCGATGCGTTATCACTGGGCCCACCAGATGATGACCTTCCACTTCCTGATCGTTGGCTGCATGTTCTATGGCACAGGGATCGGGGTCGATCGTCCCGTCCGCGACCTACCCCCAATTGCCCGGCTCGCCCTGCTGTTCGCGGCGATGCCTTTCCACGCCTTCTTCTCCATCGCCGTGCTCTCGGGTACCGGGATCGGCGAACAGTTCTATCGCGCCCTCGATGTCAGCTGGATCTCTGACCTGGGACGAGATCAGGAGACCGGCGGCCAGATCACCTGGGCCATGGGCGAGATACCGATGCTGATCGTTGTCATCGCCTTGATGACCCAGTGGTTGGCCCAGGACCGGCGCACCGCTCACCGCCTGGATCGTCAGGCCGATCGTGACGGGGACTCAGAACTCAACGCCTACAACGACCTGCTTGCCGAGCTGGCCCGACGAGACGGTTCCGCTGTTCCCGGACGCCAAGCCGCAGCCTCGGAAGACAAATCTGCTCCCGAGCGGCAACAAGTCGGCAAGGAGAACCATGACTGAACCAGCCACGAGTGGGCAGGTGGCAGACCGGGTGAGCGGCCCAACTGAGCCGATGGAATTCACCGTCCTCGGGATGAGCTGCGCCTCGTGCGCCAACCGGATCGAACGCAAGCTCAACAAACTCCCCGACGTCCAGGCGACGGTCAACTTCGCCACCGAAAGGGCCGTGGTCAGGGGACTGGAACCGACCGAGGCCGCAACGGTCGTCGCCGCGGTCGAGAAGGCCGGCTACCGCGCGATACCCGAGGCCGACGGCGATCACACCGACCACCGCGCCGCCCAGCTGCGGTCCCTGCGCCGCCGGATCCTGGTCGCCGGTGTCCTCACCCTGCCGTTGTCGAACCTGACCATCGGGTTGGCCCTGGTCGACTCGCTGCGCTTCCCTGGTTGGGAAATCCTGTGCGTGGCGCTCGCGACCCCGGTGGCTCTGTGGGCGGCCTGGCCGTTCCACAAGGCAACCTGGCGCAATCTGCAACAACGCTCCACCAGCATGGACACCCTGGTCTCGCTGGGGGTGATCACGGCCTACCTGTGGGCCGTGGGGTCGATCCTCTTCGGCAGCGGCGCCGTCTCCCGGTACTGGCTGGGCTGGGGTGAGGTGCCCGCCGGTGCGGACACGTTCTATCTGGAGGTCGCGGCCGCCGTCACAACCTTCCAGTTGATCGGACGCTACTTCGAGCTCAGAGCCAGGGGCGCCGCTTCCGATGTCCTCGGTGCCCTTCGATCCCTGGCCCCGAAGCAGGCTCGACTCCGCCGTACGGACGGTCGAGATGTGTCGGTTCCGATCGCCGCGGTCGAGGTGGGTGACTCCTTGGTCGTACGGGCCGGTGAAGTCATTCCGGCAGATGCCACGGTCACGGTCGGCTCCACGTCGATCGACACTTCCGCCATGACCGGGGAGGCTCGTCCCCGGGAGGTCTCGGCCGGAGACTCCGTGCATGCCGGCACGGTCAATCTGAGCGGAGTGCTGATCGCCACGGTCGACCGGACCGGATCGGCGACCCAACTCGAGCAGATGGCCACCCTCGCCGAGCAGGCCCAGGCCCGTAAGGCCAATGTGCAGCGGCTGGTTGATCGAGTCGTCTCCATCTTCGTCCCCGCCGTTCTGCTGATCGCGGCAGCCACCTTGATCGGATGGCTGCTGCTCACCGGCGACCTGCCCCGGTCGGTCAGCGCCGCGCTGTCGGTGCTGGTGATTGCCTGCCCCTGCGCGCTCGGGCTCGCCACCCCGACCGCCATCATGGTGGGCATTGGCCGAGCCGGGCAGCTGGGCATCGTGATCAAGGGCCCGGACGCCTTCGAAACCAGCGGCCACGTGACGACCGCCGTCCTCGACAAGACTGGCACCATCACCACCGGCGAGTTCACTGTCGACGAGGTGGTGAGCTTCACTCCGGCGTACGAATCGACAACAGTTGGTCGCCTCGCCGCACTGGCCGAACGTGACTCCGAACATCCTCTGGGTCGAGCGATCGCCCGGCTGCACGAGGCATCCGATGACGCCACTGCCAGCTCCGACACCGACGTCACGTCGGTCCACGTCGGCCAAGGCGTGAGCGCGCGGATCGACGGGCAGACCATCCGGGTGGGGAGCGCAGCCTGGCTCGGCGAAGCGGGATTCGCCCTCTCGGACCAAGCACGAGCGTTCGACGAACGTGCCGACGTCGAAGCCAGTGTGCTGGTGGCCGACGAGACCCAGATCGTGGGCGGCATCCAGCTCAGCGACACCATCCGACCCGACGCACAGGCGATGGTTGCCAGACTCTCCACACTCGGCCTGCGGACGGTGCTGCTGACCGGCGATCGGGAAGGACCGGCCAACCGTGTCGGCGCCGCCATTGGCGTGGACACGGTGATTCCGCAGGTCCTCCCGACCCAGAAGGCCGCAACGGTCGAGGCCCTGCAGGGCACGGGGGAGCGGGTCGTCATGGTCGGCGACGGGATCAACGACGCGGCCGCGCTGGCCACGGCCGATCTTGGCATCGCCATTGCCAGTGGCACCGACCTCGCCATGCGGGCCGCCGACGTCATCGTCGTACGCCGCCACGTCGACGCCATCGCCGACGCGATCGAGCTGTCCCGTCGCACCATGCGGACCATCCGCGGAAATCTGATCTGGGCCTTCGGCTACAACGCCGCCGCCATCCCGATCGCCGCCGTCGGCTGGCTGAACCCCATCATTGCCGGCTTCACCATGGCCCTGTCCTCCCTGTTCGTGATCGGCAACAGCCTCCGACTCCGCAACTACACGCCCCACCGTCGGAGATGATCACCGCGTAGGTCTGGTCTGCCGCCGAACAACTGGCATGATCATCTCGTGGTCGACCACGAGCACCCCACCCGATCGTCACCGATCCGCCGCCGATCGGTTGTCGCGTCTGCTGTCGGCCAGACCAAGAGTCGAGGCCGTGCTGCTTGCCGGATCCGTCGCCCGTGATGATCATCTGCCCATGTCCGACGTGGACCTTCTGGTCGTGGATGCCGACGCTGATGCGCCCATGGTTCGCCTCGTCGAGGGCGACCTTCTTGTGGAGATCATCAGTCACTCGGCACAAGGGTGGATTGCTCGGTTCCACCGCCCGAAAGCGTCCTGGCTGTATGCGCTTCTCGACGCCGTCGTGCTCCATCAGGTCGATCAGGCAGGGGAGCGGATCAAGGACGCGGCACAACACGCTCGGGTCACCTATCGCGCGTCCGGGCAACTCAAGGAGGAGCTGGCGACGCGGCTGTGGCATGGACGGGCGAAGCTTCATCGGGTGAGGAGCGAGGACCCTGCGGCCATGGGCTACTGGTCGGCGATCTGTGTCGAGACGATCATGGACGGTTTGTTCACGATCCATGACATCCCGCTATCGGCAGGGTCACGTCGACTGGCCCACCTGGATTCGGTGCCGCTGTCGCCCAAGGAGCGTGCCTTGCTCAACACCCTTCTCACGGGGGCAACGAAGGATCGATTCTCGGCCACTCTGCTGCTCAGCACACACCTCACATCGGCGACACGCTGTCCCGGGTCGTCGGCAACAGGGCCGGTCGATCGTGATGGTCGAGCATGTCGGCCTAGCACCCGACTTTCGACATCCAGACGGGCAGACACGCGAGGAACTGTGCGCGCCGCGCCGTCCAGACGCCGAAAGTCGGGGTCACCCTCAGGGCGCACACCACTCCGAACGCGACCGCCGTCCGAACGCGACCGCCACCGGCGAAATCCTGCGCCACCTCACCATCGACCCACGCCGCGACTACCAGCCCACCGGCAGCCCACCCGGACCCACAAAGCAATAGCCCGAACCAGCACCACGCAGGTTCGGGCTATTCCAATGTCTTGAGACATCACAGTGCGCCCCCGGCAGGATTCGAACCTGCGCTCCCGCCTCCGGAGGGCGGTGCTCTATCCCCTGAGCTACGGGGGCCCGGTGCCGGACCGCGGTGGGAACTGTACCACCGCCGGCGTGCTCCCTGCGCCGCGGAGTGTTCGGTCTCTCCTGGTCAGGCGCAGGCGCGGTCCCGCAAGATCGGCACGCAGGCGACCGTTGCTGTCCACATCTGCCAGCAGTGGCCGTACACGTGCCGATTTTCCGATCCGTACGGGACGACGGGGCCCACGCACTGGTCCGGGCCCCAACCAGATCAAGGAACTCTGGCAGGCTGGCCGGCATGACCCACACCCACGTGGCGGGAGCCATTCACGGCGATGTCGGAACCCACGGGCCGGCCTGGTTGCAGCCCCCCTCCGACGTCAATCAGTTGGTGGCGCCGTTGTGGAGCTCCGAGGTCACCAAGGCCGGCGGCGGTGAGCTGTCGGTGGCCGGTGTCAGCGTGTCCGCCCTCGCCGCGGCTGTCGGTACCCCCGCGCTGGTGGTCGATGAGGTCGATCTCCGCTCCCGGGCCCGCACCTTCGTCGACGCGTTCACCGGATGGGACGTCTTCTATGCCGGCAAGTCCTTCCTGTCGGTGGCGATCGCCACCTGGGTGGCCGAGGAGGGGCTATTCCTCGACGTGTGTTCCGGTGGTGAGCTGGCGGTGGCCCTGCGCGCCGGCGTCGACCCGGCCCGGATCGGCATGCATGGCAACAACAAGTCCGACGAGGAGCTGTACCAGGCCCTGGATGCCGGGGTGGGTCGGATCATCGTCGACTCCACCGACGAGATTGAACGCCTCTCGCACATCGCCGCCGGACGTGGAGTTCGTCCGCGTGTCCTGGTCCGGGTGACGGCTGGGGTCGAGGCACACACCCACGAATACATCGCCACGGCACGGGAGGACCAGAAGTTCGGCATTCCGATTACCGGTGGTGATGCGATGGCCGCCCTGCTCAGGTGCCACGCCGATGATCATCTTGAGCTGCTCGGTATCCACTCGCACATCGGTTCGCAGATCTTCGATGCCGAGGGGTTCGATGTCGCCGGACGGCGGACGCTGCGGTTGCATGCCCAGTTCGCCACCGAGACCGGCTACGAGATGCCCGAGTTCGACATGGGCGGCGGCTTCGGAATCGCCTACACCACCCAGGACTCGCCGGCATCGCCGTACGAACTGGCCGAGCAGATGCGCCACATCGTCGAGACCGAGTGCCGGTCCCTCGGCATCGCCGTG
>JAKDKP010000206.1 GCA_030453285.1 Propionibacteriales bacterium | reverse complement strand
GGGTTCATCAGCCCGGCATCGGGGGTGACGATGCCGTGCCGGTCGGCGTCGGCGTCGTTGCCGGTCGCGATGTCGTAGTCGTCCTTCAACCTGATCAACGATGCCATCGCGTTCGGCGATGAACAGTCCATTCTGATCTTGCCGTCGGTGTCGAGTGTCATGAATGACCAGCGTGGATCAACGGTCGGATTGACGACGGTGAGGTCAAGATCAAGACGTTCGGCGATCCACGTCCAGTAGTGGACGCTCGCCCCGCCCAGCGGATCGGCACCGATGTGCAGCTTCGCCTCGCGCACCGCCTCAAGATCCAGCACCTGGCCCAGTTCGGCACAGTAGCTGCCGAGGAAGTCAAAACGAGCGACCCGGGAGACGGCCTTCTCGTACGAGAGCCTGTTGATCTTGCCGGGCTCGAGCATCAACTCGTTGGCACGATGGGCGATGATCGTGGTGGCGTCGGAATCGGCCGGGCCGCCGTGCGGCGGGTTGTACTTGAAGCCTCCATCACGAGGCGGGTTGTGCGAGGGGGTCACCACGATGCCGTCGGAGAGTCGATCACTGGACCGGTTGTGCCTGATGATCGCCCGCGACACTGCCGGCGTCGGGGTGAACTCGCCATCGGGCTCGGTGAGCACCTCGACATCGTTGGCCACCAGCACCTCGATGGCCGTGGTCTTCGCCGGCCCCGACAGGGCGTGGGGGTCCGAGCCGAGGTGCAACGGTCCGGTGATCTGCTGGCGGGCACGGTACTCCACGATCGCCTGGGTGGTGGCGGCGATGTGCAGATCGTTGAAGCTGCCGTCCAGCGATGCGCCGCGGTGACCCGAAGTGCCGAACACCACCTGCTGATCCGGGTCCCCCGGGTCGGGCGTGATGTCGTGGTACGCGTCCAGCACCGCCTCGAGGTCGATCAGGTCGCTGTCGTGGGCCGGCTGACCGGCGCGCTCATGAGCCATGCGCCCATCATGACCGCCGGTGCCACGTAGCGTCGAGGGGGTCTGACAGGATGGACCCATGACTTCGCAGTTCAACCAGCACGGCGCCATCGACCTGTCCACCTTGGCGAAGAAGACCACTGACGCACCCGCCGGCAGCGCGGGGCAGTACGTCGTCGACGTGACCGAGGCCAACTTCGACGAGGTCATGCGCAAATCCCTGCAGCATCCGATCGTCGCCGAGTTCACCTCCCCGCGGGCCAGCGGCGCCGACCAGCTGTCGGCCGCCCTTGATCAACTGTCCACCAAGGCGGCCGGCAAGTGGTTGCTGGCCCGAATCAACGTCGACGAGAACATGGGCATCGTGCAGGCGCTCGGCATCCAGAGCGCCCCGATGGTCGTGGGCGTCATCGGTGGCCAACTCGCCCCCCTGTTCGAGGGCGTCCTGCCGACCGAACAGATCGAGGCCTACCTCGCCGAGCTGCTGAAGGCGGCCGTCGCCAACGGCATCACCGGTACCGCCCAGCCCACCGGCCCCGCTCCGGGCGAGGAGTCCGGCGAGGAAGCCGAGGAGGAGCGGGATCCCCGCTTTGCCGCCGCCGATGCCGCCGTTGAGGAAGGTGACTTCGAGAGCGCCCGGACCGAATTCGACAAGCTCGTCCAGGCCAACCCCGGCGACACCGAAGCCGTCCAGGGGCGTGCCTCGGCCGGACTGCTGGCGCGCACGATGACCCTCGACGGTGATGCCGCCATGGCCCGCGCCGCCGCCGAGCCCGACGATCTGGACGCCCAGTTCTCCGCCGCTGATGTCGAACTGGCCTCCGGGCTCAGCGCCGAGGCCTTCGCCCGCCTGATCAGTCTGATCCGCACTCGGACCGGGGACGAGAAGAACACCGTACGGCTGAGGCTCCTTGAGCTGTTCGAAACCCTTCCCGGTGACGACCCTGCCGTGCTCAGTGCCCGCCGGGACCTGATGTCGGCCCTGTTCTGACCCCGGGCCCCGGCCCAGCGGACTGCTCCGCCCGCCGTGACGGGTCAGGCTTGGACACGTCGGGCAGCCGGGCCCCGGGTTTGAGGGTCAACAGGACCCGGGCCAACCCCGATCGGGTGGCGACCAACGCGAGACGATCCCCCACCCGTACGGGTCGATCGAGCCAGTCCCATTGCCAGGCCGCACCGTCGGCCCGGACGGCCAGCGTCGTGGACAGACCTCCTTCGGCGAGCCGGGACAGGTGCTGACCAATCGCCGGGGAGTTCGGTGGCACGACCACTTCGGTGAACAGCAGCACGCGTCGCCCGACCGGGAAAACCACCTCCTCACGTCGGCCCAACGCGGCGGCGGCAAAGGTGGGTGCGGCCAGCATGGACACGCTGCGCGAGGTGCCGAGATCAAGGCGCCGCTCCACCCGATTGGCCAAGTCGTGATCGAACAATCGCGTGACGACCCGTACTCCGGGCCGGGCCTCCTTGGCGGCCAATCCGATCTCGAGGTTGGCTCCGTCGTCGTCGGTGACGGCCAGGACGACAGCGGCCTCAGCCACGCCAGCGGATTCCAGGGCCGAGGTATCACTCCCCTCGGCGATGATCACCGGGACCTTCAGCCGACGTGCGCGTCGTACGCCGACGGCATCCTCGTTGGCCTCGATCACCACCACCGCCATGTCCCGGGCAACCAACCGGGACACCACCGCATCACCGACTCGACCCAGCCCGCAGACGATCACGTGCTGACGCGGCTTGCCGCGGACGCCGCCGGTCAGCGCGGTCAGTCGCGAACTGATCAAGACGTCGAGGATGGCCGCGGTGACACCGGACGACAGCACCAGCCCGAAGAGCGCAATGACCACCGACCCGATCCGCCAACCGACCGGCAGCGCGGTCACGTCGCCCAGCCCGGTGGCTGCCGAGGTGTCGAGAGCCAGGAAGAGCGCGCTCAACCAGTCGAGCCCGATCAGCCTGAAATAGAGCACGCTGAGCATGATCAAGATGATCAGTCCCATGATGATCCAGCGGATCCGCGTGTCGAAGACGTACGCCAGGACGCCGCGCAGACCCGAGGTCTTGACCGTTGACCTGGCGGTGCCCACCAGTTGAGTCCCGAGCACGGTGTCGCCATCAGTCGGCAGCAGCGATTCCAGTCCCTGTTTGGCCGAGTCGGCCAGGACGGCGAGGCGTTCGGAACCAATGCGCGCAGCAGGCCCGGCGACCACCTGGCGTCCGCCGATCTCGAAGGTGCTCACCTCGTCGGTGGCCAGGGCGGCCGTGACGAAAGCGGGGGCGGCCAGCTCCGCGGTGGACAGCACCACACACTCCCCGAGCAGGCCGGGCAGTCGCCGACCGAGGTTCGGGTTCGCGAGTTCGAGCACGAGCCGTGCCGCCGGGTTGCGCTCCTCGATTGCCAACGCCGTACGGAGGATGAAGATGTCGTCGGCGCCGAAGATCACTGCTGCCCGGGCGGTATCGATACCGGCACGACCCAGGGCGTGTTCGCCGGTACGCCGATCCAGGACCACCTCGGCGCCACGCAGGCGCAGATCGGCCACCACGTCGGGGTCGGTGTCGGGGTCGATGATCATCACCACGTGTTCACCGGCTCGCTCCAACTCCTCCACCAGACGCTGGGCGGTTGAGTTCGCGCCGATCACCACGATGTGACCCGTGGCCCTGATCGGGGAGCTGGGCTCGATCGGATCGGACGGATGCTCGGTCACGGCGGTCATCCTACGGTTGGATGCGCCGCCGCGAGTCGTCAGAAGCGAGCCGGTTCGGCGTACGTGCCCCACTCGGCTCGCAGGGCGTCGCAGATCTCGCCGAGCGTCGCTTCTGCCCGGACTGCGGCCAGCATGGGCTCGATCATGTTGCCGTCGCCGCGGGCCACCTCGACCAGCTCGGCCAGAGTCTGCTGCACCCGATCGGAATCCCGAGCGGCACGACGCTCGGCCAGCACCCGGACCTGCTCCCGCTCGACCTCGTGGCTGACCCGCAGGATCTCCAATTCCTCGGTGACGGTGTTGGTGTGGCAGTTCACCCCCACCACCCTCTTCTCTCCGGCCTCCAACTGCTGTTGGTAGCGGAACGAGGAGTCGGCGATCTCGCCGGTGAACCAGCCGTCCTCGATGCCACGCAGCAGACCGGAGGTGACCGGGCCGATCGGGTGGGTGGCACCGTCCTTGGCTCCCATCTCCGTGATCTGCTCGAAGATCGCCTCGGCCTCGGCCTCCAGCCGGTCGGTGAGCGCTTCGACGTACCACGATCCGCCCAGGGGGTCGGCGACGTTGAGCACGCCGGACTCCTCGGCCAGCACCTGTTGGGTGCGCAACGCGATCTCGGCCGACCGTTCGGTGGGCAGCGCAAGAGTTTCGTCGAGTGCATTGGTGTGCAGCGAGTTGGTCCCACCCAGGATCGCGGCCATCGCCTCGACGGCGGTCCGGACGACGTTGTTGTACGGCTGCTGTGCGGTCAGCGAGACGCCAGCGGTCTGGGTGTGGAACCGCAGCCATTGCGCCTTCGGGCTGGTGGCGCCGTACCGGTCGCGCAGCCAGCGGGCCCAGATCCGACGAGCGGCCCGGAATTTCGCGATCTCCTCGAAGAAGTCAATGTGCGCGTCGAAGAAGAAGCTGAGTCCCGGCGCGAACACGTTGACGTCCAGGCCACGAGCCAACCCCAGCTCGACGTAGCCGAAGCCGTCGGCGAGGGTGAAGGCAAGCTCCTGCGCCGCCGTCGCTCCGGCCTCACGGATGTGGTAGCCGGACACCGACAACGGCTTGTACGCCGGGATCTTCGCGCTGGTGTGCTCCATCAGGTCACCGATCAACCGCAGATGCGGTTCGGGCGCGAAGATCCACTCCTTCTGCGCGATGTACTCCTTGTAGATGTCGGTCTGCAGGGTGCCGTTCAACGTGGCCGGATCGACCCCCTGGCGTTCGGCGGCGACCACGTACATGCAGAAGATCGGCACCGCCGGACCCGAGATGGTCATCGACGTCGTCACCTGGGACAGATCGATCTGATCGAACAGGATCTCCATGTCGGCGGCCGAGTCGATCGCCACCCCGCAATGGCCGACCTCCCCGACGCTCATTGCATCGTCGGAGTCGCGCCCCATCAGGGTCGGCATGTCGAAGGCGACACTCAGGCCACCACCGCCGGCAGCCAAGATCATCTTGTAGCGCTCGTTGGTCTGTTGTGCATTGCCGAAGCCAGCGAACTGGCGGATCGTGAACGGGCGCCCGCGGTAGCCGGTGGCATACAGGCCCCGGGTGTAGGGGAATTCCCCAGGCCAGCCGATGCGGTCCATCCTCGGATCGACCGACTCATCGGCCGGCCCGTAGACGGGGTCGGTGGGGACTCCCGACAGCGTGGTGAAGTCCGCTCCGCGAACCCGCCCCTGCTGCTCGGCTTCGGACCAGGCCCGCTGCCAGCGGTCCCGTCCACTGTGGCCCTCGGCTTGCGACGCTGCAGTGCTCATGAGGAAATACTA
>JAKDKP010000205.1 GCA_030453285.1 Propionibacteriales bacterium | reverse complement strand
CGCAGGGCGCCACTGCAGCAGAGTGCACGGATCGGACGAGGCCCACGGGAGCTGGTTGATCACCGGAGCACCATGCGGATCATCGTCATGACCGTCGAACTCGATGGGACCGATTCCGGCCCGGTCCGCCTCAATCAGGGTTCTGGCCAGACAGGCGGCAAAGGTCGCTGCGCCGTCTGCTGAGTCACGATGTGTAGTCTCCCCCAGGCCCTCAACCGACGCTCCCGCACAGAACACTGGCAACAGGGCGACGATCTGTCCCTGACGTACGGCGGCGCTGCTCAACTGATCATCGGCCTCAGTCAGTGTTGACCGCCATAGCTCGGTCAACAATTCGCGGCCCCCCATCGGCGACCAGGCGGCATGCTGCCATGCGTACTGCGTGATCATCGCCTCCAAGACTTCCGCCGGATCGAGCTGAGCAGTCGCAGTCACCCGTGCCCCAGAAGGAATCCCCTGCACCCTCGCCCACCTCCGTACGCGCACATCGCTCGGATCGATGGTGGGTACGGGGCAGCGCTGGTATGGCGTGGCGCCCAACGCGGTTGCAAACCCGATCCCCGCGACGTACGTGTCGCGCACCTTCACCGTCAGCGTCCGATCGGCCGGGCAGTGTTCGGCCAGCGCCGACGCGAGCGCACTTCCGATGCCTTCACGCCGTCGGCCAGGGACAACCTCCACTGTCGAGGGCCAGTGCCCGGGGTGGAACAGGTTCTCGTACATCGTGGCGCAGCCGAGCAATCCAGTTTCGTCCTCGGCGACCAGCGTGATCGCGAATCTGTCCTGTCGCACTGCGATCCCGTGCGTGCCGGCCCGTTGCATCATCCAGTACGAGTCCGGCTCCGGATCCAGCACGGCTTCTGCCAACGGTAGGTCGTCGGCCTGCCACACCCTGATGCGCATGAACGTCAGGGTAGGGGTTCGACGGCGGGCCGCGCACGCCGATTGCTGCGCGTGGCTCCGACGCTGGCGGCCACCACCAGGGCGATCGCCACCCACTGCCGCACGCTGAGCAACTCCTGCAGAAGGACCATGGCCGCGAGCGCCGCCGCGGCCGGTTCCAGACTCATCAGGATGCTGAACACCTTCGCCGGCAGGCGCCGCAGGGCAACCAGTTCCAGGCTGTACGGGATCACCGACGACATCAGCCCGGCCAGCGCCCCCAGCAGCAGCACCCGCGGTTGGAGCAACACCGGGCCCGCTTCGACGATGGCGGGTGCCGCGAGCACGACCGCCCCCACCACCGAGGCGACCGCGAGGCCGGACAGTCCTTGCCAATGCCGCCCCGTACGGGCACTGAGCATGATGTAGGCCGCCCATCCCGCGCCGGCCAGCAGGGCGTACGCGACGCCGACCGGGTCGAGACCGACCGGCTCCAGCCCGAGCAACGCCACACCGGCGCCGGCCAGCAACACCCACAACACGTCCCGCAGCCGACGGGACCCGATCACCGCCAACACCAGCGGGCCCAAGAACTCGATGGTGACCGCGACACCGAGCGGGAGGCGGGCGAAGCTCTGATAGATCGCCCAGTTCATCCACACCAGGGCCACGCCGTACCCAAGGGCGACCAGCCAGTCGCGGCGTGTACGTCCGGTCAGCCGCGGCCGGATCAAGATCAACAGCACGATCGCCGAGGTGGCCAACCGCAGCCACACCATCGTGGTCGGCGGCACCGTCGCGAACAGGTCCTTGGCGACCGCCGCGCCGATCTGGACCGAAGCGATGCCGATCAATACCAGCCACGACGGCGGGATGCGGCTGGCCAGTCCGGCCGCTGGTGTCGCCGATGGGGGGTCACTCACCGCATCACTCTCCCATCCTTGGCCTGCTGATGGTCATGCTTCCCACCTGCCTTGGGCTGGCCTTCAGCGCGCCGGAACGCCCTTCACCACGATGCCCGGCGACACGTCACGCACCGCGCAGGCTCCGGCGCCGAGGATGGCTCCGGTGCCGACGGTGAGTTCGGGCAGGATCGTGCTGTTCGTGCCGAAGGTGACACCCGCACCGCTCGTCACTCCGGCAGACACCGAGACCAGGGGATGAACGGTGGTGAAGTCTCCGAGCGTCACGTCGTTGCCGATGGTGACGTTCATGTTGAGGTGGACGTGATCCCCCAGCCGTACGTTGGTGCTCACTCGCGCGCCCGCGCACAGGATGGTGCCCGGCCCGAACTCGGCATCGGCGGCGTGCGTCGAGTGCGGATGGATCAGCACCGCCGCCGGTCGGTCGGCGAACCGTTCGGCGATCAATCGGCGAATCTCGCCGTGGCCGATGCCGATCACGTACGCGACATTCGTCGGGGCCGTCTCCAGCCACGTCTGATCACCCAGGAAGGGGATGCCCAGGGCTGCCAGTCGATCAAGGTTCTCCTGGATCGGCCCGTCGTCGAGGTAGCCGAGCAACTCGTACGTCGGCTCGACGGCGTTGACCTCGTCGAGCAGGGCGGACAGGCCGCGGCCGAACCCGCCGCAGCCGATGATCACAAGCTTCTGGATGCCCATGGCCTCACGCTACCCAGTCGCTCTGTCGGCCGAGTCGCGGCACCACTGACGGCACGCGGTGCACGACCTCGCACAACATGTGATCTTGCTCCCCAGGTCGCTCCGCCCTAGCGTGGCGGACATGTTCTTGGAGAACGTCAACCTTGACGCGAACGATCCCGCATTGCTGGGCCGGTTCTGGTCCGAGGCGCTGGGTGGCACGATCATCACCGACGAACCCGACCTGATGGAGGTGCGCCTCGTGCATGCGGACGGTCCGGATCTGGACCTCTGTTTCGGGCTGGTGCCCGAACCGGTCACGCCGCAACCGCGCCTGCACTTCGACCTGCACGGCGGCCCTCGACAGGCCGAGGTCGTCGAGCGAATGCTCCGGCTCGGCGCCACACATCTCGACATCGGTCAGCACGAGGGGGATGGTGTGCCGTGGGTGGTGCTTGCCGACCCCGAGGGCAACCCGTTCTGCGTGATGGAGGATCGTGCGGAATACGCCGACACCGGGCCCATTGCCGCCATTCCGATCGACTCGGCCGACCCGATCCGCGACGCCGAGTTCTGGGCGTGGTTGTCTGGCTGGATTCCGTACGAAGGAAAGGCTCCGGCGAGTCTGCGTCACCCCAGTGAGCACGGTCCGCTGGTGGAGTTCTGTGACGAACTCTCCCCGCAGCACGGCAAGAATCGGATGCACCTGGACGTACGCCACGAGTCCGACGATCCCGACATCGAGACCATCACCCGGCGGATCGAGGCGCGCGGCGGGCACCCGTTCGAGCATGACTGGGGCCCACAACCGTGGACCGTCTTCACCGACCCGTCCGGCAACCTGTTCTGCGTGCTGCCGCCGAGTGGGGACCAGGCCCGCTGAGTCGAGAAATCAGCAGCAATTTCACGGCAGTTTCAGCGTTTGCCACCATCAATCGACTGGGCCATGGATACTCATGAGACCATTCCTGGCTCTGGAGATCCCCTGTGAGTACGCCTGTCCGTCCCCGACCCACGGGCCTGCCGCGCCACTGGGTGCCCGTGACCATCGTGACCGGCATTGTACTGGTCGTCTTCACCGGAATGCTGGCGCTCGGCGGCATTCCGTTGGGGGGGCTCTGGTTCGCCGGCTTCGTCCCCTTGATCTACGGCATCGTCCAAGTCGTCGTACGCCGACGCCTGGGCCTGGGATTGGGACTCATGGGGAGCGGGCTTGGTGCCGGGATGGTCGGCCTGATCGGGGTCGGGCTGACGGCGCCGACCACGACGCCGGTTGCATCGGGCACGCCTTCCTCCACTGCGGCCGCCACCTCGACACCGGTCATCACCGCGGTACCCACCCCAACTCCGAGCCCTAGCCGGACAGAGCGGGCTGCCACCCCAACTCCCCCGGAGGCAACAGCGAGCACCCCACCATCGTCGACCATTCCCAAGTCCTCACCGCCGACTCCCAGCCCCACCCTGAAGTCGTCGACCACGGCTGCGCCCAAGAAGGTCGCCCCCACATCACGCCCAGCCAAGACCGCCAGACGCCCCACGGTTCCACCCTCGCCCAAGCCCTCCGGACCGGCCCCCAAGCGAAAACTCGCCGACGTACCCAAGAAGTCGGCCCCACCGGCCGGCGGCAAGAGCGATCCACGGTTCGGGTCCTGCAAGAAGGCCATCAAGAACGGCTACGGACCGTACGTCGACGGCGAGGATCCCGAGTACGACTGGTATCGAGATGCTGACAGCGATGGGGTCGTCTGCGAAAAGTGAGGCTTCGGCGGCCCGGCCAACGGCGTGGGCTGCCTTCCGGCGGAGAGTCAGGATCCCCGACGTCACAAGTGGGACGTTTTTGGTCGTGTACAGGCCAACGAGGCCAGGTTCGACCAGTATCGTCGGCGTTTGTGACGAGCGCAGACTCGGATTGTCCGCACAAGCTACGGGAAGGATGATCATGACCGACTACGTGATCCGGCCGCTGGACGCCGACTCCTGGGACGCTTTCGATGCCTTGATGCGTCGGCACAACGGGGTCTTCGGCGGGTGCTGGTGCATCTATTTCACCCCGGACTGCGCCGAACGAGGGCAGAGCTTCGAGGGCAACCGAGCATTGAAGAAGCGGCTCGTCGAGACCGGACAGAATCATGCTGCGCTGGTGATGATCGACGACGAGGCGGTCGCGTGGGCGGAGTACGGCACCCCCGATGAGCTGCCGAACATCCATCATGGCAAGCAGTACCGCGCCGAGGCCGATCTCCTGCCCGACTACCGCGTCACCTGCATCTTCGTCGACAAACGTCACCGCAAGCAGGGTCTGGCCAAGGCGGCACTGGCCGGGGCCCTTGATCAGATCGCAGCCAAGGGTGGTGGCGTGGTCGAGGGATACCCGCACGAGATCGGCGAGAAGCGGATGAGCAACTCCTTCGTCTACAACGGCACGCGCACGATGTACGAGGACGCGGGCTTCACATTCATCCGGGCCAAGGGGCTGCGGAACACCGTGATGCGACGCACGGTTCAGCCAACCTGAATACGGCTTGATCAGGAAATCGGTTTGGCCGAATTGATCATGCACGGTTGAGTACCAGACATGGACCCTGGCTTCGACCGGCCGGAGCCCGTCCGTGCCGAATTGGCTGCGGGTTGGATCACTGACGACCCCACCGGGCAGGTCGAGGAGTTGATCAAGGTCCCGGGACGGCATGTCATCTGCGTCCAACCCAGGTGTGGGTGCCCGGCAGGCAGAAGGCCACCACCGCGGGTGCGGTGGTGGCCTTCGTACGATCAGGCTGAGATCAGCCGGTCTGCTCGGCCGATCCGTCGTCGTTGCCGCCACCGGCGGTCAACTCGACGGGCGGGGCGTCGGGCAGGGTGGACTTCGCGTTGCCGGTGAAGATGAACGGGTGCTCCGCACCTTCCTCGGCAGTGTCGACCACGACGATCTCGCCGGACT
>JAKDKP010000204.1 GCA_030453285.1 Propionibacteriales bacterium | reverse complement strand
GCCAAGGAGCCGTCGGGGGCGATGTGCTCAAACACCTGGTGCACCATCATCAGCACGTGTGGGTCGTCGACGGTGTAGATCTGACGTTTGCCCTCCCGGCGGCCGCTGATCACCCCGGCCAGGCGGAGCTTGCTCAGATGTTGACTGGCCGTGGCCGTGCTCACGCCGGCGCGCTGGGCCAGTCCACTGACGTCGTACTCACCGTTGGCCGCCAGTGAGACCAGGTGCAACCGGACCGGCGCGGCCAGCAGGGCGAAGGTGCGGGCGGCCACCTCCAGTTGGGGCCCGCTGGGATCGGTGATCATCTGGTCATTGTCCACCAGCGCCGATGGCCCACGGCATCGCCGCTCCAGCGCGGACTCACTTTGACGTTTCTTCATTTGCGCATGTGTCAAAGTGAGAGCAGAATGGCGGCCATGCGCACCGTCATCCGCAACCTGGCACTGCCGGTGTTGCTGGTCCTTCCGGCCCTGGCCGTACGAATATCGGGCACCCATGTGCCGCCGCCGGTCGGGCTTCTCGTCTTCGGCCTGGCCGTGGTCGCCGCCTCGTTCGTGCTGGCCTGGGCCGCCGAGGCCGCTGAGATGGACATCTCCGGCGGCCTGGCCGTTGCCATCCTGGCGGTGATCGCGGTCCTCCCGGAGTACGCAGTCGACCTCTTCTTCGCCTATCGAGCCGGCTCGGACCCCGCGTACGTGCAGTACGCCGCAGCCAACATGACCGGCTCCAACAGGCTGCTGCTGGGTCTTGGTTGGTCGGCAGTGGTGCTGGTCAGCCTGGCGGTGGTGAGTCGCCGCAGTGGCAAGAAGGTCAAGGAAGTGGTGCTGGAGGCGGGGCACCGTCTCGAGGTCGGCTTCCTCGCCATTGCTGCCCTGATCGCCTTCATCATCCCGATCAGCGGCCAGATCAACATCGTCCTGGGTGTGGTGCTCCTGGCGTTCTTCGTCTTCTATCTGATTCGAGTGGGTCTGGCGGGGGAGGCGTCCGAGCCCGAACTGGTCGGCCCGGCGGCCCCGATCGGCGCACTCCCCACCAGGATCCGACGCCCGGTCGTGATCATCATGTTCACTGCTGCGGCGGTGATCATCTTCCTGTGTGCCGAACCCTTCGCCGAGTCCTTGATCAGTTCGGGCAAAACGCTCGGCGTCGACGAGTTCCTCCTGGTGCAGTGGCTAGCACCGCTCGCCTCCGAGGCTCCGGAGTTCATTGTTGCGTTGATCTTCGCCTCCCGCGGCAACGCCGTCGGTGCCCTGGGCATGCTCATCTCGGCCAAGGTCAACCAGTGGACGTTGCTGATCGGCAGCCTTCCGGTTGCGTACCTGTTCGGTGGTGGCGACGGGGTGCTGCGCCTCGACGCCCGGCAGATCGAGGAGGTCCTGCTGACCGCGGCGCAGACCGTCCTGGGCGTGGCGATCCTGCTCGCCCTCAGATTCCCGCGCTGGGCGGCGTACGCGTTGCTCGCCTTGTTCGCCGTACAGTTCGCCATCCCCAGCACCACCGGCCGGCTCATCCTGTCCGGGGTCTATCTGGTGATCGCCGTGGTGGCCGTGGTGATCAACCGACACCACCTCTGGATCACGCTGACCACACCGTTCCGTCGGCTGCCCAAGGAACCCCAGCCGTCCGAGCCGGAGCTGGAGAGCGTCACCGCCCGATGAGCCGGTTGGTGCGGATCGGCACACTGGGCCCATGGCCCACTGGTTCAACGCAGGCGGTTCCCGGCGGCAGGTGATGTCGCGTCGCGAACGATCCCAGGTGTGGCAGTCCGCCGTCGTCAACGGTCTGCTGGTTGCTGCGATGTGGGTCCTCGAACTCGTCGACACCGCACTGGGTGGGGCCCTCGACCTGCTCGGCATCCGCCCACGGGATCCCGACTCCCTCGCCTCGATCCTGGTGGCGCCGTGGTTGCACGTGGACTGGCAGCACCTGATCAGCAACTCGGTGCCGTTCTTCCTGCTCGGCTTTTTCATCCTCGGCGACAGTTGGCGGGAGTGGCTGACCGCCATCGCGGCGGCGATCCTGGCCAGCGGGCTGGCGGTGTGGCTGTTCAGCGCACCGGGCTCGCTCACCATCGGCGCCAGTGGCATCGTCTTCGGCTGGTTCGGCTATCTCGGGCTGCGCGGCTTCCTGTCCCGCAACACCCAGCAGATCGTGATCAGCGTTCTGGTGTTGATCTTGTACGGAGGCATGCTGGCCGGTCTGTTGCCGGGCCAGGCCGGCATCTCGTGGCAGGGCCACCTCGGAGGGCTGGCCGGTGGCCTGGCGGCGGCCTGGTGGCTGCACCGCCGATCGCGTCGACGCCTCACCGCGAGGGCGGCTCCACGTAACTGGTGATCAGGTGGGCCAGGGTGGCTGCCGCATCGTTGGTCATCCCGGCATGGACGGGCGAGGGCTGGATCAACGCACTGCGCGGGGCGGTCAGCATGCCGAACCGGATGGCCAGCCCCGAGTTCTCCCGGGCCGTGCCGACTGGGGCCGCACAGGCCCGTACGACGGCGTCGGCGGCGGCGTGCAGGACGGTGAGGTCGATGTGCGGGTCGAGGGCCAGCAGGCGCCGCTCATCGATCGCCAGGGCTGCCCCCAGGTAGTCCTCGGCCTGGCAGTGCAGCACCACTCCGATGTTGATGAATTCGCCGCGGTCGACCCGCGGCACGGCGCGCAGGATCGCGTACTGGAAGGGATTCACGACAGCCACGCCTCACTCGCCGCCAGCCGCGCGATGAGATAGCGCGCGTACGCGTCCCGGGCGGCTTCGGCCGTTTCGGGGGCGCGGGGGTCCGGTCGGTTGGGATCGGGTGCCAACCAGGCGTCGGGCACCAGCGCCAGCACCGCGGTGAGCAGCTCGGCGGTGACCAGCGTCGACAGCTCCTCGTGGACCGCTCGTGGATCCCCCAGTCCGCGCAGGACGTGATCATCGTGCCGGTACGGCGACCGGGCGAAGGCGTCCACGTCGCCCCAGGCGTGGTGGAAGCGTAGGCAGGCGCCGTGGTCGATGGCCCACAGGTCCCGATGCCAGATCAGCAGGTTCGTGTTGCGCGCCGATCGGTCAACGTTGGCCACGAAGGCGTCCAGCCACACGATCCGCGCGGCATCCGCCGCCGGCACCATGATCGCCCGGTCGTACCCGATCGCCCCAGGCAGGAAGTCGACGGCCAGGTTGGTGCCGGCGCTGGCGACCAGCAGGTCCTGGACCTCATCGTAGGGTTCACGGCGCCCGATCTCGACGTCCACCTCGGCCAGGGCCAGCGCGGGGGTGCGTACGCCGATCGCGTGGGCGATCTCACCGACGATGATCTCGGCGACCAGCGCGCGTGGCCCCTGTCCGGCACCGGTGAACTTGACAACGTACGTCCCGAGGTCGTCGGCTTCCATCAGGCCGGGCAGGGAGCCACCCTCCCGCAGGGGAGTGAGATAGGCCGTGGCCGTCACCGACGGCAGTCGGGAAGGGATGTCAGGTGTCACAGGCGCCACCCTAGTGAGGGTTGCGGAGAGGCGTCAGCCGGTTTGACCCCGGCGCCAGCCCCCGACTAGTCTTGACCCTCGGTGCGTGGCGACACAGATGAGTCTCCAGTCGTACGAGTGCGAAGAGCGCCCTCCAGCGGCGCCCGTACAGCATCGAAGCCAGAAGACATCGAAGAGAGTAGGTCAGCGTGTACGCGATCGTGCGCAGTGGCGGCCGCCAGCACAAGGTTGCCGTCGGCGACGTCCTCGAGATCGACAAGGTCCTCGACGAGGTCGGCGCGACCGTCAACCTCCAGCCCCTCCTGCTGGTCGACGGCGATGCCGTCACCTCCGAGAAAGGCGACCTGGGCAAGGTCTCGGTGACCGCCGAGGTGCTGGCCGAGACCAAGGGTCCCAAGATCCGCATCCTGAAGTACAAGAACAAGACCGGGTACCGGAAGCGCCAGGGCCACCGTCAGCGGTACACCCAGGTCAAGGTCACCGGGATCGAGAGCTGAGGAACCATGGCACACAAGAAGGGTGCAGCGTCCACCCGTAACGGTCGCGACTCCAATGCGCAACGCCTCGGCGTGAAGCGCTTCGGTGGCCAGCAGGTCAACGCCGGCGAGATCATCGTTCGCCAGCGGGGGACCCACTTCCACCCCGGTGACGGTGTCGGTCGCGGTGGCGACGACACACTGTTTGCTCTGGTCGCCGGCAAGGTCGAGTTCGGCACCCGCCGTGGCCGCCGTGTGGTCAACATCGCTGTCGAGGCTCCCGTCGCCTCCTGAATCAGCCCGTACGAAGGCCCGCACCGAGTCGGTGCGGGCCTTCGTCCATTCCATGGTGGTGGAGTGACTCCCTCACCAAAACTACCTAAACTTGCCGCCATTTTTGGTCTTTTTGGTTAGGATCCTTGTCATGGAAGGCCCCTTCTTCCCCGGTGCGGGGACCAGTCCGTTCCGGCTCGAGGGTCGGGAGGCCGAGCTGCGCGAATGGCAGCGCGTGCTGACCGACTTCGATGCCTTCGGGCACACCCAGTCGCGGCACCTGATCATCACCGGCGTACGGGGGGTGGGCAAGACCTCCCTGCTCAAGGAGTTCGCCGAAGCTGCCCTGGTGGCCGGCTGTCTGGCCGTACGGGTGCGGTGCCAGGCGTCGGGACGGGAGTCGGTGATGGATCGGATCGGCGCCGCGGTCGACCGCGCCCTGCAGGAGTCCGACTTCGCCAAGGCCCACGGCCGGCTGACCCGGGCGGCCATCACCACCCCGCTCGGCGGGGTGGAACTCGAACGGGAGCTCGGTCCCGACAACAAGCTGGTCGACAGCGCCTTCATGGAACGCCTCCTCGCCGCCACCCAGCAGGTGCGCGATCGTGGCGGCTCCGGTGTGGCCCTGCTGGTCGATGAAACCCAGTACGCCGACCACGCCAGCCTGGTGAATCTGTCCGAACTGGTATCGCTGCTGGGGGAACGGGACGCCGACAAGCCGCCCCTGTTCGTCTGTTTTGCCGGGCTGCCCGGTGACACCGCCCGAATGGTGGGGCGCTCGTCGAGCCATGCCGAGCGGGTCTATCGGCGGATCATCCTGGGCTACCTCGATGCCGACGCCACCCGGGACGCGTTTCTGCTTCCGGTCCGGCAGGCCGGTGGGCGATGGACCCCCGACGCGCTGGAGTTGGCGGTGGAATTGTCGGGTGGGTACCCGGCGTTCATCCAGGAGCTGGGCCACGAGGTCTGGCTGCATCGCGACGGCGACCTGGTCACGATCGATTCCGTACGGGCCGGCATGGACGCCGCTGCCCCGCAATTGGAGGCGTACTACGAAGGAGCCTGGGAGGCGTCCCCGGCCGAGGGGCAGCGGATCCTGGTGGCTCTGGCCGAGCTGGGGGGCGAGGCTGCCGTCGCAGATCTGGCCCGAGCGGTCGGCAAGGAGTCAAGCTCACAGATCGCCTGGGCCGTCGATGCCCTGGTCAAACGCGGTACGGTGCTGCGTCCGGTGCGCGGCCGACTCGTGTT
>JAKDKP010000203.1 GCA_030453285.1 Propionibacteriales bacterium | reverse complement strand
GTCGCGGCCCCCACCGCCACCATGGTGGCGAGGAGACCGCGACGGGAGAGCTTGCCCGCCCGACCGGGCGGGACGGTCATTGTCAGGAGCGCCGAGGGTCAGTAGCGGCGAGCGCCCATGTACGGCATCGAGTTCAGCCCGGCGTACTTCACCGGCTGCCCGGCACGTGATGAGTGGATGATCTGGCCGCCACCCACATAGATGCCCACATGGCTGATCCCGGAGTAGTAGAACACCAGGTCGCCGGGCTGGAGATTGCCCTTCGACACCGAGGTGCCCGACCCGTACTGCCCTGTCGTGATCCTCGGGATGCTCCGACCGGCCGACTTGTAGGCCGCACCGGTCAGGCCCGAGCAGTCGTACGCGTTCGGGCCGGTCGCGCCGTAGAGGTACGGCTTGCCGAGCTGCGCCTTGGCGAAGGCGACGACCTGGGCGCCGCGGCCGGAACCGGCGGGCACCGACGGGCTGTCATTGCCCGAGGACGAGGACTTCTTCTTCGACGACTTCTTGGTCGAGGTGTCGGCGGCATCGCTGCGGTCACGGGACCGCGAGGTCGGCTGCTGCCGGTCGTTCTGCTGCTGGGCCTGCGCCTCGGCACGCTCGGCGCGTTCCTTGGCCTCGCGGGCCTCGCGGGCCTCCTCGGCGGCGATCCGCTGACGTTCTTCCTCGGTCAGTCGGTCCAGCACCTGCTGGGCCTCGGCCACCTTGGCCTCGGACTTCTTGCGCGAGGCAGCCATGTCGTCGCGGGAGGCGTCGACGGTGGCGACCTCGGTCTCGGCCGACCGCACCATGTCGTTCAGGTTGGCCACCTGGGTCTGGTAGTCCTGCAGCACACCGCGCTGGGTGAGCTCGACCCGATCCATCACCGACATCTCCCGCAGCATCCGCTCGGGGCTGGTGGTGACCATCAACTGGGTGGTGGTGTCGACCCCCCGGCTCTGGTACTGCGCCAACGCGTACTGGGACACCGCCTTGGCGACCGTGGCGACCTTGCCCCGCTGGGCGTCGACATCGGCCCGCTTCGTCTTCAACCCGGCCTCGGCCTTGGCCAAGCGATCCTGGGCGGCCGCGTAGTCCTGGTCGATGGCGGCGGCCTCGGTCTGCAACTTCTCAACCTGTGCCCGGGCCTCGGCGATCGTGGTGGGCTCGGCGCCGGGATCGGCGGCAGCCGGTCCCGCAGCGAGCAGGGTTGAGGTCAGAGCCAGCGAGGCCGTCCCGGCCAGCAGGACCTTCAGGCCCCGCGACATTCCGCCGATGCGTGTCGTCACGCGTCGTTTCCCTTCGTCGAACGCCTACCGGGTGAGCTGACGGATTCGGGCCCGGGAAGGTAGCCCTACGAGTTGCACCGACGACGGTCGGCGATCCCCCGATTCACCCCACAAGATTGGTTCCCCGGTTCTCCCCACGGAGGAGAGACTCAGCGTGCGCCGCGGCCGACGACGGTTGTCATCACGGCACCGGGCACGCGCCCGAGGTTAGGTCACGAAAAGGTCAAGAGCAAGTGGGGCTCGCCGCCTCAACCGTGCTGTCGCCAAGGGGCCTCCGGTTCGGCACTTCCGCGCACGAGTCGCAGCGGTGGCACCAGGCCACTGCCGGACAACGCATCCAGTGCGTGCTGTTCATCATCGTTGAGCTCCAACTCCGCCGGGGCGCCGAGCAACACCGTGACGACACAGTCACCACAGGCATCGCCTCGCACCGAGCAGGTGCCACAGTCCACATGCAGGTTTCTCATGGTTTCCACTGTGGACGGGGCCACTGACAAGTTCACCGGGTCGCCACCTGGAGGTCGCGGAGGCACCGAACCTGTCAGTGTCGGCGCCTACCGTCCGCGCCATGAGTTCCGCCGCCCTCCAGCCGACCCTGACCGACCTGGGCACTCCCCTGTCGGAGGTGACCTTCTGCGTCGTCGATCTGGAGACGACCGGCAGCACCGGTGAGGATGCGATCACCGAGATCGGGGCGGTCAAGGTGCGTGGCGGTGAGGTGCTCGGCGAGTTCCAGACCCTGGTCAATCCACGGACCACGATCTCACCATTGGTGGCGGTGCTGACCGGGATCACCAACCAGATGGTGGCCGGCGCACCACGGCTGGAATCGGTGCTCGGTCAGTTCCTCACCTTTTGCGGTGACGCGGTGGTGGTGGCCCACAACGCCGGCTTCGACGTCGGGTTCCTCAAACGGGCCTGCGCCGACCATGATCAACAATGGCCCCGACCCACGATCGTCGACACCGTCGCCCTGGCCCGTACGGTGCTGCTCCGCGACGAGGTGCCCAACTGCAAGTTGGGCACCCTCGCCCGACACTTCGGCGCCACCACCACACCCAACCACCGGGCGTTGGCCGACGCCCGCGCCACCGTCGACGTGCTGCACGGATTGATCATGCGGATCGGCAACCTGGGCGTCGACACCATCGAGGACCTACTGGAGTTCACCCGCAAGGTGTCACCGCAACGCCGCGCCAAACGCGGGTGGGCCACCGATCTGCCGGACGCGCCGGGCGTCTACTGGTTCGTCGGCGAGGACGACAAGATCCTGTACGTCGGCAAGGCCACCTCGATCCGTACCCGGGTGCGCAGCTATTTCACCGCCGCCGAGACCCGGCGGCGGATGGACGAGATGGTCCGGATCTCGGTCGGCGTGCGCCATCTGGTCTGCGAGACCTCACTGCAGTCCGAGGTGTGTGAGCTGCGGATGATCGCCACCCACGCCCCGCCGTACAACCGACGATCGAAGTATCCGCATCGCCTGCAGTGGCTCAAGATCACCGACGAGCCGTTCCCCCGACTGTCCCTGGTGCGCGCCGTGCGCGACGACGGCGCCACCTATTTCGGCCCGTTCCGGGGCAAGGGAGCCGCCGAGGACGTCACGGCTGCCCTGCACGACGCGTTCCCGATCCGTCAGTGCACCCAGCGGCTGGGGAAAGAGCCCCGCGGGACACGCTGTGTGCTGGCCGAGATGGGCCGCTGCCTGGCCCCGTGTGACGGATCGGTCCGACCCGACGCGTACGCGGAAACGGTTGACCGACTGCGTGGCGCCCTGACCAGCGACATCCGTCCAGTGCTGTCGGCGGTCCGGGAGCGGCTGGCCCGCCTGATCAGTCAGGAGCGGTTCGAGGAGGCCGAGACGATCCGACGGCGCCTGCAGCAGATGATCGACACCTCACGGCGGTTCCACCGGATCGCCAGTCTGGCGGCGGTGCCACAGATCGTCGCGGCACGCTCGACGGCTCGTGGCTGGGAGATCACCGTGATCCGGTACGGCCGGCTGGCCCAGTCCGCGTTGGCCAGACCCGGCGAGGTCCCCCAGGCCGTTGCGCGGGCCGCGGTGGCGACCGCCGAGACGGTGTCGCCGCCGTACAAACCGTTGCCGGCCGCCTCGGTGGAGGAGGCCGAACGGATCGGCGACTGGCTGGAACAGGCCCGGATCATCGACATCGACGGCGAGTGGACCTGGCCACTGCATGCCACCATCACCGCGGCCGCGCTGCCACGCCTGGTCGGTTCCTCAGGTCGAGAGGTGACAACTGGATGAGAGGGCCGGTGGTTCGGTGGTGTCGGCAGCCGACCGGTCAGCCACGCCCCATCGATGCGGCCAGCGGGCAGGTCCACAGATCGACGCCGCCGCGACCAACCGCGTTGATGTAGCGGCCCACCTCGACGTACGCCCGCGGAAGTGAGGTCTCGTGGTACTCGACCTCCAGTTTGCGGCAGTACTCCTTCACGATCGGCGCCGTACGGGCCAGGTTCGTCCGCGACATCGACGGGAACAGGTGGTGTTCGATCTGGTAGTTCAGCCCGCCGAGCAGGATCGACACGCCCGCACCGCCGGAGATGTTGCGGCTCATCAGCACCTGGCGGCGCAGGAAGTCGATCTTGACGCCGGCCGGCACTATCGGGCGCCCGATGTGGTTGGGGGCGAAGGCCATGCCGAGATAGAAGCCGAACGCGAGCAGCTGGACGGCCAGGAACGAGAGGGCGATGGCCGGCGGCATCACCAGGAAGGCGAAGGTGATCAGTCCGCCGTGACGCACGACGAGCAGGGTCAGCTCGAGAGCCCGGTTCTTGACCTTGCCGCGGGCGAACAGGTGCTTGAAGCTGTTCACGTGCAGCTGCAGTCCGGCCAGCAGCAGCAACGGGAAGAAGAACCAGCCCTGCTTGCCGGTCATCCAGCGCGACACTGCGGACGTGCGCTCCTCGAGCCCCTGCGGGGTGAAGACCAGCACGTCGGTCTTGATGTCAGGGTCGGCCCCGATCTTGTTGGGCGCGGCATGGTGCCGGGAGTGCTTGTTCTGCCACCAGCCGATGCCCAGACCGACGAACAGATTGGCCAGGATCATTGCCACCCGCTCATTCCACTTGCCCGAGACGAAGATCTGCCGGTGGGCGGCGTCATGTCCCAGGAACCCGAACTGCGCCATCACGACGGCCACCCCGACCGCCACGGCCAGCTGCCACCAGCTGTCGCCCAACCAGACCGAGACCGCACCGAGCCCGACCAGGACAAGAGGTAGTCCGATCAGCATCGTCCAGTAGTAGCCGTACGAGCGGCGCAGGAGCCCTTCGGATTTGATCCGTGCCGTGAGCGCGGTGAAGTCGCTGAGATGGCTGGTCCTCCGCGGCGGGCGGGTCATGGTTTCGGTCATGGCTCCATGGTTTCGGTAGCCATGCGCCGAGTCGTCACTCCACGGGTTCGATCCTGACCCCTACCGCAGGGTGATGGGGGCCGCCACCGTCAGGGTCGCGCACAACCCTCAACTGCCGGGGGCCACCACCCCGGACTCGTAGGCGGCCACCACGATCTGCGCCCGGTCCCGCAGTCCCAGCTTGGCCAGCACCCTACTGACGTGAGTCTTGACCGTCTGCTCGGCGACGAACAGCTCCGCGGCTATCTCGGCGTTCGACAGCCCACGCGCCACCTGGCGCATCACGTCCAGCTCACGCTCGGTCAGGTCGGACAGGGACACCGGCTCGTGTGCGCGTTCGGGGCGGGCGACGAACTCCGCGATCAGCGAGCGGGTGATCGACGGGGACAACAACGCCTCACCGGCGGACACCACCCGTACGGCGTGGGTCAGGTCCTCCACCCGGGCATCCTTGAGCAGGAACCCGCTGGCCCCCGAACGCAACGCCTCGAACACGTAGTCGTCCAGATCAAAGGTCGTCAGCATGATGATCCGCGGCGAGTGATCTGCCATCCCCGCGATCAGCCGACAGGCGGACAGACCGTCCAGCCGCGGCATCCGGATGTCCATCAGCACCACGTCGGGATCGGTGCGGCGCACAAGATCAACAGCGTCGGCCCCGTCAGCGGCATCCCCCACCACGTCGATGTCGGGCTGGGCGGCCAGCAGCGCACCGAAGCCGGCCCGCACCATGTCCTGGTCGTCGACAATGACCACCGTGATGGGGGCCGTCACACTGCTGGGGTGCTGCACTGCGTCTCCGATCACCCTGAGGTAGGGGGCAA
>JAKDKP010000202.1 GCA_030453285.1 Propionibacteriales bacterium | reverse complement strand
CACGATGACCCTGTTCTGGATCTTCGACCACGCCTTCATTGCGCTCATGCTCGACCCGTGGGCCGGCGGCACGATCATCGGCGTCGCCTCGGCCGTCGCCACCTACTTCACCGCCGCCAGCGCGGTGGCGATGAACACCCGCAACGTGTCGGGGGTGCTGGCGGTGTTCATGGCCAGCGGGGTGCTGTCGAGCATGTTGTTCAGTTCCGACCCGAACTGGTGGCAGCTCTACTTCTCCGCCCTCGGGGCGGCCAGCGACTTCTCCGGGGTGGCCTTCAACTTCACCCTGATCGCCGGCGGACTGGTGATCACCACCCTGGCCAGTTACCTGACCCACGACCTGTCGCGATGGGCGGGACGACTCGATGTCGACCCCTGGCGGATCCGGGTGATCTGGTGGACCTTCATTGCCTTGGGAATCCTGCTCACCCTGGTCGGACTGCTGCCGGTGAACGAGTCCTTCGTCGCGCACAACGTCGTCGCGTACTCGATGGCCGGGGTCTTCATCGTGCTGGTGATCGGATTGCCCTTCCTGTTGCCGGAGTTTCCGCGTGCCATTGCCCTGTTCAGTTGGGGGATCGCGATCGGGGTCGGGCTGTGCTTCGTCATGTACTACTTCGTGCACTACCTCAACCTGACCGCCTTCGAGTTGATCACCGTCGCGGTGGTCTTCGCCTGGCTGATCGTCTTCGTCCGCAATGTCGACGCGGTCGCCTCAGACCGGGAACACGGCGCCACCGCCTGAACCCTCTCTTCCGTCCCCCGTCGTACGGTGCTACTGTTATTTCAACAAGTGATGAAATAGGAGTTGATCATGAAGACCGAACGGCGCGACGTGATCATTGCAGGCGGTGGCCCGGCCGGCCTGATGCTGGGCCTGCTGCTGGCTCGGGCCGGTGTCGAGGTGGAGGTGTGGGAGAAGCACGCCGACTACCTGCGGGACTTCCGCGGCGACACCGTGCACGCCTCCACCATCCGGCTGCTCGACGAGTTGGGACTCGGGGACGGATTCCGGCGACTGCCACAGAGCCGACTCGGCAACTTCGTCGTCCCCCGCAACAAGGGTGCGGGCCCCGACGACATCCTGGCCGACTTCGACCGGTTGCGGCCACCGTACGACCACATCGCGATGGTGCCGCAATGGGACTTCCTGGACTTCCTCACCGCCGAAGCACGACGCGAGCCGAGTTTCCACCTACGGATGGAGACCGAGCTGGTCGAGGTGCTGCGTGAGGGTGATCGGTGCACCGGTGCGCGCTGGCGGAGGGTCGACGGGGCCCAGGGGGAGACCAGGTCTCGGCTGCTGGTCGGCTGCGACGGTCGTTCCTCGCGCGTACGGGAGCAGGCCGGTCTGCACCCGATCGAGTACGACGTCCCCTTCGACACGTGGTGGTTCCGACTGCCGCGGCACCCCGCCGAGCGGAATCTGCCGGCCGCACTGGTGCCGATCTTCCGGCCCGGGCACCTGCTCCTCACCCTGGTTCGCACCGACTACCTCCAGGTGGCCTACTTCACCGACAAAGGGGCCGATGCCCGACTCCGCGCCGGCGGTGTGGAGAAGTTCCGCGACCTCGTGGCCGACCTGCGCCCCGACTTCGCCGATCGGGTCTCTGCGATCACCTCGATGGACGATGTGCACCTGCTCGATGTACGACTGAACCGGCTGCGGCGGTGGTATCGGGACGGGCTGCTGTGCATTGGTGACGCCGCACACGCCATGTCTCCGGCCGGGGGAGTCGGCATCAACCTTGCCATCCAGGACGCGGTGGCCACGGCAACGTTGCTGGCGGGCCCGCTCACCGATGGCACCCTGAGTACGCGGCACCTGAAGGCGGTGCAGCGCCGCCGAGCCTGGCCGACCAAGGTGCTGCAGACCGGGCAACGCCTGCTGCAGGAAGTGATCTTCACCCGGACGTTGGACGGGTCGCGTCCCGGTCCGCCCCAGTTGGCCCGGCTCGCCGCGCGCCACATTCCCGCACTGCGCAAGTTGCCGGCGCTGGCGATCGCCTCCGGTCCGCGACCTGAACATGCGCCGGCATTCGCTCGCCGCCCGAACGGGGTGGGCTGAGGTGGCGCGGCGTGGGCCGCGTCCGGGCGGCGCCGACACCCGTGCCGACATCCTCGTCGCCGCCGAGCGTGCGTTCGCCGAGCAGGGGTACGACGGCGCGACGGTCCGGCGCATTGCGGCCACTGCGGGCGTGGATCCGTCCATGATCAATCATCACTTCGGGGGTAAGGATGAGCTGCTGATGGCGGTGTTGGAACTGCCCATGGACCCGCAGCCGATGGTGGCCGCGGTGTTGGGTGCCTCGCCGACGGCCCCCGGCGCAGCACTGCTCCGCCGGGCGCTGGCGGCGTGGGAGAGCGGGCCGGGGCAACTGACGATCGGCATGCTCCGCTCCAGCCTGCACCGGGATCGTACGGTGGGCCTCGTCCGACAATTGCTGGAGCGTCGGGTCCTGGCGCCGATCATGGCGGAGATGACCGTCCCCGAGGCGGAACGTCCCTGGCGGGTATCCTTGCTCGCCACCCAGATGCTCGGGTTGATCATGATGCGTTACGTGATCAGGATCGAACCACTGGCCTCGGCCGACCATGATCAGATCGTCACCGCGGTTGGCCCGACCATCGATCGCTACCTGCAGGGCGATGTGGACTGAGTGCGGAGTCGGTCAGCCATGGCGGGTGATCGCGGCCTCGTACACGTCCATCGTCTCGTCAGCGATCTTGGACCAGGAGAACTCGTCGATGCACCGCTGGCGGCCGGCGACCCCATAGCGACGCGCCAGTTCAGGGTCGCGCGTGATCGAGTTGATCTTGTTGGCGAAGTCGCCCTCGAAGGCGCCGACGGCAGTCGGGTCGTCGGACAAGGCCGGGTCGTACGGCACCAGAAGTCCGGTCTCGCCGTCCACCACGACCTCGGGGATGCCACCGACCGCGGACGCCACTACCGCGGTCTCGCAGGCCATCGCCTCAAGGTTCACGATGCCCAACGGCTCGTACACCGATGGGCAGGCGAAAACCGTTGCGTGGGTGAGGATCTGGCGCACCTC
Organism: Propionibacteriales bacterium; assembly: GCA_030453285.1. Lineage (GTDB taxonomy): Bacteria > Actinomycetota > Actinomycetes > Propionibacteriales > Propionibacteriaceae > Carbonicoccus. The sequence goes on along the minus strand of JAKDKP010000202.1, from coordinate 2,419 downwards.
ATGCCGCGGCAACATCTCACCGATCCACGTCACCGAACCGCGTCTGGCCTCGAGCTCAGCGAAGGCGCCGGTGAACTCTGCCGCGATCTCGGGGGTGTCCGGTGCCCCGGCCAGCAAGATCAATTGCGTGTCCGGATCGAGCTGGGCGGCCGCGCGGACGAGATGGATCAGCCCCTTCTGTCGGGTGATCCGTCCGACGAACACCACCGACGGACGAGCCGGATCCATGCCGATCCGCGTCACCACGTCGGTGGCCGGATCGGGGGCGAACTCCTCGGGGTCGATCCCGTTGCGCACCACGTGCACTTTGTCCGGATCGAGGCTGTCGTACGACTCCAGCACGTCGGCGCGCATCTTGGCACTGACGGCGATCACCGCATCGGCTGCCTCGTACGCCGTCCGCTCGGCCCACGACGACAAGGCGTAGCCACCGCCGAGCTGCTCAGCTTTCCACGGTCGGTGCGGTTCGAGGGAGTGGGCGGTGACCACATGCGGACGGTCGAGCAATATCCCGCCCAGGTGCCCGGCGAGGTTGGCGTACCAGGTGTGCGAGTGCAGCACATCGGGCACCCTGCCCAGTTCGGAGCCAATGGCTGCCGTCATGGACAGGTCTGCGCCGAACACCCGCAAGGCAGCGTTCGCCCCGGGCGGGAAGGTCTCCGGATGTGCGGTGGCACCGGTCCGAGGGTCGCCCATGCAGTGCACCTCGACCTCGGCAAGCGCCCGCAACTGCGGCACCAACTGGGCCACGTGCACGCCTGCTCCGCCGTAGATGGTCGGCGGGTACTCCCGGGTCAGCAACGAGATGGCTCGGCTCATGGGTCGATCGTCGCACACCGGCTCGGATCGGTGGCCGGGTCGCCGATGTCAACCCCTGGCCCAAAATTGTGACCCTCTGTCGCAGACGCCTCCTCGGCAGATAGCGTTCGGCCCATGGCGTCACATCCCAAGGTGTTGGCCCTCGTACTCGCCGGCGGTGAGGGCAAGAGACTCATGCCGCTGACGATGGACCGCGCCAAGCCCGCGGTCCCGTTCGGGGGCACGTTCCGGCTGATCGACTTCGTGCTGTCCAATCTCGCCAACGCCGGCTTCACCAAGATCTGTGTGCTGACGCAGTACAAGTCGCACTCCCTGGACCGGCACATCTCGGTCACCTGGCGGATGTCGAACCTGCTCGGCGACTACGTCACCCCGGTGCCGGCCCAGCAACGACTCGGGCCGCGGTGGTACCAGGGCAGTGGCGATGCGATCTTCCAGTCGATGAACCTGATCCGGGACGAGAGCCCCGACTATGTGGTGGTCTTCGGTGCCGACAACATCTATCGGATGGACGTCTCGCAGATGGTCGATGCCCACATCGACTCCGGGCTCGGAGCAACGATTGCCGGCATCCGGGTCCCGCGGAGCCAGGCCAGTGCGTTCGGCGTGATCGACGCCGGTCACGACAACAAGATCAACTCGTGGTTGGAGAAGCCCGCCGATCCGCCGGCGCTGCCGGACAGCCCCAACGAGTCGTTCGCGTCGATGGGCAACTACGTGTTCACCGCCGACGCGCTGGTCGAGGCGCTGTCGTCCGACGCCGCACGCCAGGACTCGCGGCACGACATGGGTGGAGACATCATCCCCGCCTTCGTGAATGGCCACGACGCCCAGGTGTACGACTTCACCCTCAACACCGTGCCGGGGTCCAGCGAGAAGGATCGCAACTACTGGCGAGACGTCGGCACCATCGACGCCTATCACGAGGCGCACATGGATCTGGTCTCGGTGGATCCGGTGTTCAACCTGTACAACGACCAGTGGCCGATCTGGACCCATCAGGCGCAGAAACCCGGCGCCAAGTTCGTCCTGGAGGGACGGGCGCGTGACTCGATCGTCAGCGCCGGCTGCATCATCTCCGGTGGCTACGTCGAGGATTCGGTGGTCTCTCCGTCGGTGCGGATCGAGAAGGGTGCCGACATCGACGAGTCGGTTCTGCTGTCCGGCGCCAAGGTCGGACCTGGCGCGGTGATCAAGCGCGCCATCCTCGACAAGAACGTCGTCGTCGAGTCTGGCGCGCGTCTTGGCATCGACCACGAGGCCGACCGGGCTCGCGGCTGCACCGTCTCCGACAGCGGCATCGTCGTGGTGCCCAAGGGCCTGACCATCCATCCGAGCTGATCAGCGTACGTGACCACTGGTGATCAGCGGTTCGCTCGCGCTGGCCCTCAAGGCTCCCTGGGTTGAGCGAAAGTTGGGATCAGTGCCGGGGTCGGGACGCGGCTGAGCGGGGTCGCGGCGTTGACGCTCTCAGTGGACCCGAGTTGCGCTCGCCTCGCGGCGCGCGCAGCCGGGTGTGTTGGGCGGGGGGGGGGGGGGGGAGCGGTGGGGTTTTAACATAGTACGCGGCCGCCCGTATGGAGTGTGTTGTTATCGGGGG
>JAKDKP010000201.1 GCA_030453285.1 Propionibacteriales bacterium | reverse complement strand
ACCGCGGCGCGACAGCATCGGACACCAGCACACCACCGGCCGCCAGTGCGGCCGCGATCCGTCGCTCGGCGACCTCGGGTGGCACCCTGATGTCGAGATGGAAACGTTGCTGCGGTGTCTCGTGCTGCGCGCACTCCTGGAACCACAGGGTCGGCAGGTCGCCGCTCGGGTCGGTCAGGTCGGTGGGAAACCGGGGGTGCGGTTCGAGACCGAGCACGGCTCGCCAGAACGGGCCAATCTCGTCGGCGTCCCAGGTGTCCAATCCGATCTCGACCCGGCTCACCGCAGCAGGGTCTGCTCCGATCCCCCGCGCTGCGGCCAGGGCACTGATCCGCCGGGCCAGATCAACATCGCGACGGGTCTTGCCGTACACGTCGTGCGAGATCAGTCGCACGTTCAGCATGGCGTACCGCAGATCCAGCTCGGGATGGTGATCAAGCTCCTCGGCGACTTCCCCGATCGCGTTCACCAGATCAAGTCCGACGGCGAAGCTGCCGGTCCGGAATCGTGCCTGCAGCGACTCGTGCATCGACCGCCAGTCGTCGAGCCCGAGTTCGGAGATCTGATCACCGCTCAGACGGTCCAGCGCTACCTCATCCATGGCATCCACCCTGCCCCGCTCCGGTGTGCACGGCAAGGTTTGCCGCTGCCGACGGCAGCAGGGCGGGCATCCGGGCCGGCCGATGTGGTGGTGTCGTGGGCATGCGCATCCTCGTCCTCGGCGGTACGGCCTGGCTCGGCTCATCCGTGATCAACCGTGCCCTGGCGCGTGGACATCAGGTGACCGCGCTGGCCCGCGGCGAGTCCGGCGAGACTCCGGTCGGGGCACGATTCGTGTCCGGTGATCGGCGTTCGACCGCCGGGTACGACGACCTCGAGGGCACCTTCGACGCCGCCATCGACGTGGCCAGGGATCCGTTGCACGTCCAAACCGCCCTCGACGTCCTGGGCGACCGCGTACGGCACTGGGTGTTCGTGTCCTCGACCTCGGTGTATGCCCGACCCGACACGGTTGGTTCCGACGAGACCGCCGAGGTACTGCCGCCGCTGACCGGCGACTGGAAGCCGGAACTGTACGGCGCGGGCAAGGTGGCATGTGAGCGGCTGTTGACCGGTGTGCTGGGCCAGCAGCGGACCTTCGTGGCCCGCAGCGGACTGATCGCCGGCCCTGGGGACAGCACCGACCGGACGGGCTACTGGCCGCTGCGTTTTGCTCACCGGGCAACCCCGGACGGCCGGGTCCTCGTACCCCATTCCCCTGATCTGGCGACCCAGGTCCTCGACGTCCGCGACCTGTCAGCGTGGTTGATCCTGGCCGCCGAGCAGGGCATCACCGGCACGCACAATGCCAGCGCGCCCAGCATCACTCTGGCCGAGCATCTCGCCACGGCCCGGCAGGTCGCCGGGTACACCAGTCCGCTCGTACCGGTCGATCAGGAATGGTTGGCGACGCACGAGGTGCAACCCTGGGCGGGACCGCGTTCGTTGCCGCTCTGGCTGCCGGTGCCGCGGTATGCCGGCCTGATGAGTCATTCGGTGGCTTCTGCATTGGCTGCCGGGCTGAGGATCCGGCCACTCACCGAGACGTTGACCGACACGCTCGCCTGGGAGGTGCAGCGACCCGCTGATCGCCAGCGTGCCGCCGGACTCACCGTCGACGAAGAACGCGAACTGATCAAGCTCGCCCGGCGAGCATCATGATCAGTCGATGCTGGGCGGGAGTTGATCAACGGGCCAGTCCAGCAGTCGTACGGCCGAGGCGAACGCGTACCGGTCGGTCATCCCCCCGACGTAGGTGACCGCGGCCCGTACGGCTTCGGGCGAGGCCGGCTCGACCGCTGTCGGCCAGGGGATGTCGTACGGCTTCGTGGCGTAGTGCTCGACCAACGCATGCAGGATCTTGATCACTGAGTCTGACTGCGCCAACGCGGCAGGCCGGCTGAAGATCCGCTCGTAGTTGAACTTGCGCAGCCCGGCCAGGGCCGCACCGGTCACCGCGTCCATGCCCACCTCGCCCCGCTCGGCCACGGTCTGCACGACGGCGCGGATGAACACCGACAGCTGGGTCCGTCGGTCACGCCCGCACACGGCGGCGATCTCGTCGGGAATCTCTTCCACACCGACGATTCCGGCATGTACGGCGTCCTCGAGGTCGTGCGCGCAGTAGGCGATCCGGTCGGCCCACGAGACGATTTCACCTTCGGTCGTCATCGGTGCCGACCGCGACCATGAGTGGTTACGGATCCCGTCGAGGGTCTCGGTGCACAGGTTGAGTCCGGCCAGCACCACGTCGGCGCCCCATGGGCCGTGGTCGTACCCCTCACCGGTGAAGGCGTCGAAGGCGTCCTCACTGGCATGCCCGCCCGGACCGTGTCCGCAGTCGTGGCCGAGCGCGATGGCATCGGTGAGTGACACGTTCACGCCGATGGCGCGGGCGATCGACGTCGCCACCTGTGCCACCTCGAGGGCGTGGGTGAGTCGGGTGCGTTGATGATCATCGGGATGGACGACGACCTGGGTCTTGCCGGCCAATCGACGAAAAGCGGTGGAGTGGACGATCCGGTCACGATCACGTTCGAAACAGGTCCGCTCGGTGTCGGGATCCTCAGCCACGGCACGGTTTCCCGCGCCCCGGGCATGAGTGGCGCCGGGCCGCAGGGTGAGCGCCTCGGCCTCTTCCCGCGCTTCCCGGCCGATCACCGTCGCAGCGTCGACGAGAGCCTTCGAGTCTGAGTGGGCGCGCACCAGACCTGCGCCACCGTGGCCACCCATCGTGGTGGCCCATAGCCGGGTCCGATCACTCAGCAGGGCGTCGGGTCGGAATTGATCATCCACCCGAGACACCCACCTCGGCGTCGGCCAGGTCGAGTCCACAGCCGGACTCGTCGTCCAACCACCCCTGCGGCAGGACCACCTTGCCGCGGGGGTGGCCCCGGCGGCCACGCGGACTGCCCAACTCGGCCACCGGGAACGGCTCGGCCGGATCGAGCTTGGCCAGGTGCTCATCGAGGTCGTCGAAGCTGGTCACCATCGCCAACGCGCGCCGCACCTCACCGCCGACCGGGAATCCCTTGAAGTACCACGCCATGTGCTTGCGCAGGTCGAGCAGCGCCCGCTCGCTGCCACTCAGCCCGGCCAGCAGTTCGGCATGCCGGCGGACCATCGCGGCCACCTCACCGAGATTCGGCAGGGTCTTGGTGTCCCGTCCGGCAAACGCGTCGGCCAGGTCGCGGAACAGCCACGGCCGCCCCAGACAGCCGCGCCCGACGACGACACCGTCGACGCCGGTCTGTTCCACCATCCGCAGCGCGTCGGAGGCCTCCCAGATGTCACCGTTGCCGAGCACCGGGATCGACACCGCCTGCTTCAGCCGCGCGATCGCTTCCCAATCGGCCTCACCGGAGTAGGACTGCTGGGCGGTGCGACCGTGCAGGGCGATGGCGGCGACACCGCTCTGCTCGGCGATCCGGCCGGCATCGAGGTAGGTCTGGTGATCGGTGTCGATGCCCATCCGCGTCTTGCACGTCACCGGCACGTCGTACGGGGCGGCCGCGGCCACCACGGAACGCAGAATGGCCGCCAACAGGTCGCGCTTCCACGGCAGGGCTGCCCCGCCACCCTTGCGGGTCACCTTGGGCACCGGGCACCCGAAGTTCAGGTCGACGTGGGTGACCCCGAACTCGTTGCAGAGGATCTCGGTCCCCCTGGCCATGATGGCCGGGTCCACCCCGTACAACTGGACCGAGCGGACCTGCTCGCCCGGATCGAACTGCAGCATCGACATGGTCTTGTGGTCGCGTTCGATGATCCCGCGCGAGGTGATCATCTCGCACACGAACAGTCCTGCCGGGCCGTCGGCGACGCCACCGGCGCCGAGTTCGGCCTGCTCGCGACAAAGTTGGCGGTAGGCGGCGTTGGTGATGCCGGCCATCGGCGCCAGAACCACCGGGGTCGGCGCGACGACGGGCCCCAGGCGCAGTGGGGCGAGAACGGTCGAGAGCACCGAGTCATGGTACGGCGTGGGCCGCGGTCCCCTCGATTCGGCGACCCATCGACCGGCGCACGGCCGACCTGGGCGATCCTCCGGCCTCGGGGCACGGGCGGCCGGCTGTTCGGTCTCCGACCCGACGTGGCCGGATGCGTTCACCGGCGGCCGAGCATCAGGCCAATGCCGCCGCACAGGACGAGCACCCCGATGCCGATTCCCAGCAGCAGCAGCGCCACCCAGCCGAGGTTGACCACCGAGGCCGTCGCCGGGTCCGCGGGGTCGTACCGGACTTCCATGGCACGACCCACCTCGGGGGACTGCGCGCCGTACACCGAGGAGGTGTGGACGAACTCCCGCCCGTCGACGGTGTAGGCGACGCGGGGTGCGTAGCTCATGCCGCCGGATTCGTTGCTCTGGATGGAGGAACCGACCACGGTCCCCTCGGTCACCGACCAGTCGGTCTTGCGGTACTCAAGGCCACCGATGATGCCTGCGGCGATCAACAGTCCGGCGCAGGAGGCGACACCGATGATGATCATCACACGTCCCGCCTTGCGCCGGGTGCGTGGGTCCGGCCCGCTCTCGTCCGCCGGCGGTCCTGCCACCGGACTGCGATGGCCGCGGCCGGGGCCCCAGGAGACGCCGCGGGCCAGCAGGACCAGTCCGATGGTTCCGAAGATCAACACGAACCCCGACCCAAGACCGCCGAGCACCCAGGGCACGGTGACGGCGGGGTCGTCGGTACGGATCTCCGTCGGGGCATCGGGGCGGTAGTGAACGGTGATCTGCTCGCCGACCCGATACCGCTTCACCAGCTCGTAGCTGACCGTGCGGACGTACTCCTCACCGTCGACGGCGTAGCGCACAATGGTGGTGTAGCGCGTCACCTCTCGTCGACGCCGTGTCTCCTCCTCGATCTCGATCTGGGTGGACTCCTCCACCTCCACGACCTCGGCCCGGGTCTCCACCCAGGGCGAGGCGGAATCGCGGGCGTTCAGGACCAGGACGAGCGGCAGCCCGAACCCGATGAAGCAGAGCAGCGCCACGCCGAGCGGAATGATCGCCGGGCCGAGGCCCAGCAGCCAACCGCCGCCCCGTCGTGGCGGGTCGACCGCCGGGCTGGGCCCCGGCTCGCTGTTCATGGACCGAACACTACGGCGCGCAGGGGCCCGGGGCGGTCAGCTGAAGGCGCGATGGTTGGCCCGGTGCTCGTCGTCTCCGGTCAGTGCCACCAGCAGACGGCGGACCGGGACTGCCTCTGCGGCACGATCCTGACGTTCCAGGGTGCGCGCCAACAGCAGCATCGCGTACTCGTTGGTGGGCTCGATCTCGAGCAGGTCACGAAGATCAACAGCGGCAGGGGCCAAGGATGCACGGTGGTAGTGGGCGCGGGCACGCAATTCGAGGGCGGCCGCCGTTCCGGGCGACTCGGCCAGGACCTGGTCGAGGTACTGCACGGAGCTGCGGTAGTCCTTCTCGGAGAAGG
>JAKDKP010000200.1 GCA_030453285.1 Propionibacteriales bacterium | reverse complement strand
GGCCCTTGGCCTCGCTCCCGCTGGCCTCGCTGCCGACGGCATCGTCCACCACGACCAGCACGCCCGGACCCTTGACCGCGACCGCCGCAGCGTCAATCTCCAGAGCCGCCAGTTCTGCTCGCAATTGCCGATCGGCCTCGGTCCGGCTCAATTGCGATTCCCGAACGGTGCGGATCTCGGTGTCGAGTGCTGCCGCCTGGGCCTGCAACTCATCCTGGCGCGTCTCGGCGGCTCGTACGCGTTCAATCAGCTCCGTACGCTCGGAGGCCTGCACCGGAGCGGTCCGCGAATTCTGTGTGGCGGCCACCGCCAACAGCGCACCGAGGGCGATCAGGGTCACCACCAACATCCAGCGGCCACGCGACGGCGTCTGACCACGCGCAGCGACGATGGCGTAGTCCGGATCGATCGGCTGCGCCATCACCTGCTTGAGCACGTCCATGCTGGCGTCCACGGGACGCTGCGGGGCGCGCGGCGGCGTACGGTCAGAACTCACTGAGCCAGCGTAGCGATCTCTGCGACCGGCAGCGTCTGATCGGACCTGAGCGGGACGCCCGATGGAGGTTGCGCCGGGACGCCCGATGGAGGTTGCGCCGGGACGCCCGAGGCGGACCGCGCCTGCTCGTACACTCCGAGGATCTGTGGTCCGACCACGCCCCAGTCGTAGCGCCGCGCCACCTCCCGGGCCCGGGCGCGGGATGCGTCCGACGAACCGTCGACCGCCCGGGTCACGGCCTCGACCAGGGCCAAGGCGTCACCGGCGGCGAACAGTTCGCCGTGCTGGATGCCCCGTTCGTCGCTCAACACGTCGACGAATGCGGGGATGTCTGCGGCGACGACGTGCGCGCCGGCCGCCATCGCCTCGGCCACCACGAGTCCGAAGCTCTCCCGTCCGCGGTGCGGCGCGATGAACAGGTCGGCACCGGTGAGCAGTTCGGTACGGACCTGGTCCGACACCACCCCCAGCGCACGACACCCCGGCGGTAACCGCCGCTGGCCGGCGCCGGCCAGCAGCAACTCAGCCCCCGGGTGGCGGCGACGGATCTCCGGCCAGGCGCGCAGCAGCACGTCGAGGCCCTTGCGCGGTTCGTTGAGCCGGCCGAGGTAGACCATCTGCAGGGGCGATCTCGGTCCGTCTCCGCCCCGCAGATGATCATGCCGGATTCCGTTGGGGATGATGTCGGCGTCGCGGGCCAGGTGATCGACCACCACGCGTCGCGCCGTCTGGGACACTGCGATCCCGGCATCGATCCGTGCCACCGACCCACGCAGCACCCGTCGGGCCAGGTGCATGGTGCGCGAGCGTGGCGTGGCAGTGTGAAAGGTGGCGACAACCGGGACGGTGCCGGCCGACCAGAGCGCCAGTACCGCCGCGCTCGGCGTGATCGGTTCGTGCAGGTGCAGCACGTCGAAGTCTCCACCGTTGAGCCATTGGCGAACGCGTCGATGGGTCCGTGGGCCGAAGTTGATCTTGGCCACCGACCCGTTGTACGGCACCGGCACGGCCCAGCCGGCGGAGACGAACTGATCGGCACCCAATCCGTGCCGGACCAGGGTTGCCGGGTCGGGATGCCCCGGAGCGAACACCTCGACGAGATGGCCGCGAGCGGTCAACCAGCCAGCCAGCCCCAGTACGTGGTTCTGCACCCCGCCCGGGGTTCCCCATGAGTAGGGGCACACCATGGCGACCCGCAGTTTCGTCACCGGCCCGACCCTCCCGGCACTTCCCGGTGCGGCCCGGAGACGGGCCGGGCGAAGAATGGCTGCATCATGTGCCAGTCCTCGGGATGACGGGCGATCCGGGTCGTGAAGTGGTCGAGCACCTGCTGTGTCATCCGGGCCACGCCGTCGGGACCGGGCTGGTGGGCGACCTCCTCGCCCAGGGTGATCACCATCCCGCCGGTGCCCGGTCGGCCGGTGTAGTGGCACACCCCCGGAAACAACGCCGCCCCCGACAACCGCGCCACCATGGCCGGTCCACCCGGCGCGGTGACGGGTTGACCGGCGAACGTGGCCGGAACACCGGCCCCTCCGGTGAGATCCCGATCGGCCATCAGACAGACCACGCGTCCGCGGCGGACCGCGTCGACAAGGGTCCGCACCAGGCCGGGCTCGCGATGCCCGTGGATCTCCATGCCCAGGGCACGCCGGAACGCCAGGAAGTCGGCGTACTCGGCCGCCACCAGTTGTTCGGCGACGCTGGTGACCGGCAGCCCGGTGCTGCACGCCCAGGCGCCCGCCAGGTCCCAGTTGCCGCTGTGCGGGAGGGCGACCACCGCGCCACGGGTGGCGACGGCCGCCCGCAGCTGGTCCTCCCCCATCACGCGCACCCGGCTGACGATCTGCTCGCTGCTCCATCCCGGCATCGCCATCACCTCGAGCCAGTTCCGCAGATAGGAGGCCACCCCGCGACGGATCAGTGCTTCATCGGTCGGGCGCCCCGTCACGACGGCCAGGTTGTCCGAGAACGTACGGAGGTGGCGGCCGTTGGCGCGGGCGGCAAGTTCGGTCCCGATCCGCACCAGGGCCCGCTGGGTGCCGATCCCCACGTGAGGCCCGACGCGACGGCCGAGGATGAGTAGCTGTCGGGTCAGTCGATCGGTGAACGTCATGCGGCATCACCCCCGGCGGCCTGCCGATGGGCCTGCCGCATGCGCTGCCCGATGGTGACCGTGCTGGCGAGGGTGAGCACGGCCACCGCGATCAGCAGGGCGTACGGGACGCCGAGCCCCTGCAGCAGCATGGCCAACAGGAGCAGGAACAACCGGTCTGCGCGGGCGGCAAGCCCGCCGGTGATCGTCCAACCCTGCGATTCGGCCCGCGCCTTCACGTACGAGGTGACCTGGCCGGTGACCAGCGCAGCCAGGGTGAGCGCGGCGCCGAGATGATCATCGGCCACCGCGAACCAGATCACCACCGCCGAGAAGACCGCGCCGTCGCCGATCCGGTCGAGGGTCGAGTCGAGGAAGGCACCCCAGCGGCTGGTCCGTCCCGACAGCCGAGCCATCTGACCGTCCAGCATGTCGGAAAGGCTCGCGGTCGCGATGATCAACGCCGCCGGCCACAGCCATCCGAGCGGGACCATGATCAACGCCGCCAGCACAACGACCGCCGTACCGACCCAGGTGACTGCATCCGGACTGACACCCAGCCCGAGCAAGGCCCGCGCCGGCGGAGTGAGCAGCCTGGCCATCAGACCGCGCAGACGTTCCAGCATCACTTCGCCCGTACGGCGTCGGCGAATGCCGCGGCGAGGATCTGCTGGGTGTCGCCGAGCAACTGCGGGACAGCCTTGGTGTGCGCGACGATCGGCAGGAAGTTCGCGTCACCGCCCCAGCGCGGCACCACGTGCTGGTGCAGATGCGCCTTGATCCCGGCGCCGGCCACCTCACCCTGGTTGAGTCCCAGGTTGAAGCCCGGCGGTCCCGACACCGACCTGATCACCTGCATGCTCAGTTGGCTCAACTCGGCGACCTCGACGGTCTCGGCGGCAGTCAGCTCGGTGTAGTCCGACACGTGCCGATAGGGGCACACCAGCAGATGCCCCGGCGAATAGGGATAGAGGTTGAGCACCACGTACGCGGTGACCCCTCGGTGCACGATCAACGCCTCGGCGTCGTCGCGTCCGGGGGCACGGCAGAACGGGCACTGTGATTCCGATCCGTCGGCAGGCTTGTCCTGTCCGCCGATGTAGACCATCCGATGCGGTGTCCACAAGCGTTCGAAGGCGTCCGGCTCCCCCGCGAAGTCCCGCGCGTCCTCGACCATGATCAGTCTCTCCCCGTCGCTCGTGCCCACCGTCACTCGGTCGTGTCGTCACGCCTGGGAGCGCGTGGCGATGGCCTCGGTGATCTCGGTGATCGCCTCGCTGACCGGCACCCCGTTCTTCTGGGTGCCGTCGCGGTAGCGGAACGAGACCGCTCCGGAGTCGCGATCCTCACCACCGGCAATCAGGGTGTAGGGCACCTTCGATTTCGAGGCGTTCCTGATCTTCTTGGGCATCCGATCGTCGGAGGTGTCGACCTCGACCCGTACGCCGGCCTTCCGTAGTTGATCAGCGACGTCACTGAGGTAGTCGTTGAACTCGTCGGCGACGGGCACGCAGGTCACCTGCACCGGAGCCAGCCAGGGTGGGAAGGCGCCGGCGTAGTGCTCGGTGAGCACCCCGAGGAAGCGTTCGATGGAACCGAAGAGCGCGCGGTGGATCATCACCGGCCGTTGGCGCGACCCGTCCGCAGCGGTGTATTCCAACCCGAACCGCTCCGGCTCCATCAGGTCCACCTGGATGGTGGACAACTGCCAGCTCCGGCCAATCGCGTCGCGTGCCTGGACGCTGATCTTGGGCGCGTAGAACGCCGCCCCGCCGGGATCGAGCACCAGCTCCAGACCGGACGACTCGGCGGCCCGGCGCAGCGCCGCGGTCGCCTGCTCCCACTCCTCGTCGGTCCCGATCGACTTCTCCGGGTCGCGGGTCGACAGCTCGAGGTAGAACTCGGGCAGGCCGTAGTCGGCGAGCAGGCCCAGCACGAAGTCGAGCAGTGAGGTGATCTCGTCCTGGAGTTGATCAGCGGTGCAGAAGATGTGCGCATCGTCCTGGGTGAAACCGCGCGCCCGCGTCAATCCGTGCACCACGCCGGATTTCTCGTAGCGGTACACCGAACCAAACTCGAACAACCGCAGCGGCAACTCCCGGTAGGACCGTCCCCGGGAGGCGAAGATCAGGTTGTGCATCGGACAGTTCATCGGCTTGAGGTAGTAGTCCTGCCCTTGTCGCCGCACCTGGCCGTCGGAGTGCCGTTCCTCGTCGAGATGCATGGCGGGAAACATGCCGTCGGCGTAGAAGCCGAGGTGACCCGAGGTCTCGAACAGTTGGGCCTTGGTGATGTGCGGGGTGGAGACGAAGTCGTACCCGGCCTCGACGTGACGCTGCCGCGCGTAGTTCTCCATCTGCATCTTGATCATGGCGCCCTTGGGGTGGAACACCGGCAGCCCCGAGCCGATCTCATCGGGGAAGGAGAACAGGTCCAGCTCGCTGCCGAGGCGGCGATGGTCGCGGCGCTCTGCCTCGGCGATGCGCTCCTGGTGGGCGCGCAGCTCCTCCTTGGTGGGCCAGGCCGTGCCGTACACGCGCTGCAGCATCGGGTTCTTCTCGCTGCCGCGCCAGTAGGCGGCGGCCGAGCGGGTCAGAGCGAAGCCGTTGCCGATCAGCCTCGTGCTGGGCAGGTGCGGGCCGCGGCACAGGTCGGTCCAGACGACCTCGCCCTTCTTGTCGACGTTGTCGTACATGGTCAGGCCGCCCTCGCCGACCTCGACGCTCGCGCCCTCGGCGGCGTCGTCGGCGGTGGACTTCAGACCGATCAGCTCGAGCTTGTAGGGCTCCTGCGCCTCTTCGGCACGGGCGGCGTCGTCGCTGATCTCGCGGCGGACGAAGCGCTGCCCCGACTTGATGATCCGATTCATCTCCTTCTCGAGCGCCTT
>JAKDKP010000199.1 GCA_030453285.1 Propionibacteriales bacterium | reverse complement strand
CACTTCCTGCGGGGTGACCTGGATCCCGACCGGATCGGCCGGCAGGGTCACATCCAGCATCGCCCCGGCGTGCACCTTGTCGGACTTGCCGACGGTGCTGCCGTCGACGACGACATGACCTTCGGCGACCAGGTCGGCCACCTTGGCGCGGGACAACCCCATCAGCCGAGACACTGCCGCGTCGACCCGCATGCCGTCCAGACCGTCGGGGACGAACAGCACTCGGCTGGCCGTCACTCCGCCGCCTTCTGGGGTGTCGATCGATTCGAGGTTCTGGTGTCGTCGTTCCCGACCTCGTCATGATCACGGTCGTCCCGCGGGGTTGAGCCGGTGTGCTCCGGTTCCTGGGCCAGCCCTTCTTGCGCGCCAGACTCCGGCTCCCTCCGATCCGACTCCTGCTCGACCTGTGGCGAGGCTTCGAGTGTGGCGTACGGAGAGACGTTCTTGATCACCGAGAGCCAGATGATGCCGATCGCGGCACTGGTGACGAAGATGTCGGCGACATTGAAGATCGGCCACTTGGGGAGTTGCAGGTAGTCGACCACGTGCCCGACGCCGGGCCCTGGCGGGCGGAAGAGCCGGTCAGCGAGGTTGCCGAGGACGCCAGCGGTCAGCAAGCCGAGGACGAGTCCCCAACCGCGGTGTCGCAGACGCCGGAGGACGAACCAGGTCACCCCGCAGAAGACGAGCACTGCGAACGTCGTGAAGAGCCAGGTGAGGTTGCCGCCACCGCCGAGGCTGAAGGCCGCCCCGTCATTCCACGCCAGTTGCAGGGTGAGCAGGCCACCGAGCAAGGAAATCGGCGCGTCGGGGTCGAGCCGGGCCAGGGCCGCCGTCTTGGCCACCTGATCAATCGACAACCCGATCAGGGCGGTCAGCCCCCAGATCAAGCGTCGGTCGGGTCTCAGCGGCGTTCTTCGCGTTGTTTGCATGTCATGCACAGTGTGGCACGCGGGTACACCTGCAACCGACCCTTGCCGATCGGTTCGCCGCACTGGTCGCACTGGCCGTAGGTTCCACGATCGATCTTCTGCAGGGCCAGCCGACACTGCCCCAGCGCTTCCTGGGCGTGGGCGGCCAGCGTCAACTCCTGATCCCGCTCGAAGTTGGACGTGCCGACGTCAGCACTGTCACCGCCACCGGAGTCGGTCGAGTCCAGCAGGTCGGCCAGGTCGGCCGAAACGGCGCGCGCGTGACTTTCATGTCGGGCAATCTCACTCTCGAGCTGTTCGCGGACCTCGGTCAGTTCCTCGATCGTCCACGGGCTCTCCCCGGGCTTGACCAGCAGGTCGGCGGCCTTAGCGGACTTCTGGGACCCGGCCTTCGGCTCGCCGGCCTTCTGTCGCTTTGCCGGAGTCGTGGATCCAGCCTCGGCAGATGTCGACGGCCTGCCCGGCTTGCGTGCCCCGGGCTTCGTCGTCGGTGACGAGGCGTCCGAGCTGGTCGACTTGCTCGCCTTCGCCGACGTGCCCGACTTCGCCGGCGTGCCGGACTTCACAGGTGTGGAGGTCACGGTGGTGGACGCCGCAGCCGAGGTGCCGGCCGCCCGGGCCGTACCAGCCGGTCGTTTCGTCGAACTCTGAGACTTCTTCTGTGGCGAGGCCATGCGTCCCCCTACAAGGTCAAGGTCATGGTCGTGGTCCAACCCCACGCATCAACACAATCGTCGACAGGTCCGGGCCGGGGCCTGACGTGGCTCGTGAAGGTATCGGGCCAGCGCCCTGCTGCGCAACACCATTGCACCCGGCACCAAATCCTTGTGACCGAATCGAGTTCCACGTGTCCGTTCCGGTCCGAGAGATGTCGCGAGAAAGGCCCCGTCGCTGCAGGAAGTATGCAGCGGCCGGGCCATTATCGTACGGTGTGGCGTCAGTTATTCTTGTCTCCCAGCAAAACGTCCAGACGAGGCGTGGCGGACTGCTGCCCACCGCTGTCGCGCCCGGACGACAGGGATGACGCTGCCTCATCCTGACGAGCACGGGCACCGGTCGGCGCCTGCTCGTCGGAGTTCTTCCGATCCGAAAGCGCTGGCGCACCCTCGGGCTCGAAGACGCCGGATTCCAACTGCGCGATCTGCGACTTCAAATGATCGGTGAGGGTGCCACGGTACTTCTTCTCCCAGCCGCGGAGCTGGGTCACCGAATCGGTGAGCGAATCGCGCTCGGACTCCAGCGACGACATCGCCTCGATCCGACGCTCCTTCAACTCACGATCGAGCGCGGTGGCCCGATCCTGGGCATCGGATCGGAGACGCTCGGCGTTGACGCGAGCCTCGGACTCGACGCGCTCGGCCTTGGTGCGGGCATCGGTGGTGATCTCATGGGCCTGACGCTTGGCGTCGGCAACGATGCCGTCGGACTCCTCACGGGCCTCGCCGACCAGTCGCTCTGCCATCTCGGTGTGGATCTGGACCATCCGAACGACGGCTGGGCTGGCCTCCTCACGCGTGGTGACGACAACCTTCTCGAGTCCACCGGTCCTGCCGGAATCGGCGTCGGCGTCCTGACGAGGCGGCGACTGCTGCACCTGAGGCTGCCCGAAGGTCTGGCCCCCTTGGCGCGTCTGGCCACCCTGCGGGGCGGCAAACTGGGACTCGACCTGCGGGGAGGGCTGGCTGGCCGGAGCGGCGGCCTGTGGGGCCTCCTGCCCCTGCTTGGCGGCAGCTGCCTGGAGCGTCTCGACCTGCTTCTTGAGCTGCTCGTTCTCCTCGGTCAGCTGTGCGAAGGCCTCTTCGACTTGATCAACGAACTGATCAACGTCGATCACCTCGTAGCCAGCTCGGCGAGCCATGCGGAACTTCATGTTGCGCACATCGTCCAGCGTCAGCGTCATCGTTCACCTCAAATGTGGTTCTGTGTTGAGTGGGCGGCGCCCACCACGTACGCGATCCGGCTCGGACGAGCCGTTCGCAGACGTGCGCGCACCACATTAGCGTGATCAGTCACGGATGGGTAACTGTCGGGTGACTGAGGCAGGACTTGCCAGAGGTACAGGTGGGGCTGACGTGTCGGCGTCCATGGGCAGTAGGACGGCCAGCGGTCCGGAGTCAGGTCGCGCCAGGCATGCTTGCCGGCCCGCTCCGGTGACCCGCATCGGCGAACGACGAACTCAGCCGAAGAAGATGATCCGGTTGGCCCACATCGCCGCACTGAGCAGAATGATCAGGGCCAGGAAGGCGAGGTCGAAGGCGATCGTTCCCACCTGGACCGGGGGCAACCATCGCCGCAGCAGCCGCAGTGGCGGGTCGGTCAGCGAATAGACGACCTCGGCGACGACCAGGAAAGGACCCTTGGGCTCCCATCCCTGGATCAGCACGGGCACCCACGACAAAATCATGCGGGCCACCAGGACCCAGAAGTAGACCTGAAGAGTCAGGCCGATCACCATGCCAACGAGTTGCACCGTACGCTCCGTGTCCTGTCGTCCGGGCTCAACTCTGGTTGTAGAACCCGCCAGCGATGCGTTCCTTGTCCTCCGCGGTCACGTTCACGTTAGGCGGAGACAGCAGGAACACCCTGCTGGTCACACGGTCAATGCTGCCACGCAGGCCAAAGATCAGCCCGGCCGCGAAGTCGACGAGACGTTTGGCGTCCACATCCTCCATCTCGGAAAGGTTCATGATCACCGGGACGCCATCTCGGAAGTGCTCACCGATGGTCAGAGCTTCGTTGTAGGTCCGCGGGTGGACGGTGATGATGCGGGACAAGTCTGCCGTCTTCTGAGTCGAGGGAGCGGGCTGTGGGTCGCGATCGGATTCGACATCCCCGGGACGACGGCGCGGCTCGAGCTCGGTCACGCTGGCCTCCTCGGCCCGTCGGCGGTCGTCGTCCTCGTCCACCTCGACGCCCTCGGTGATCTCGTGGTCGGCGTAGCGGTCATCGTAACGGTCGTCGTAGCGATCGTCGGTCGTCAGACCGAGCCATGCTGCGGCGCGCCTCAGTCGTTCAGCCATCGGTTCCGCCCTCTTTCGCTGTCGTGTCGTGCACACCCTTCTCGCACGCAGCAACACTAGACCCGCGCACGCCCCGATCCGGCCAGGCCGCGCCGTGACACGCCGGGGGCGATTGGCCTAGTCGACGGCTCGCCAGATGAGGCCGGCCAGCCGTCCCGAGTCAACACCGTCACGCCGATGGGAGTGCAGGGCATCGCTGGTACGGGTACAACCACCTGCCCCGGTCACGACGCACCCCAACCGTTCCAGTTGGCCGCGTGCACCAGCGCCGAGGTCCACCGACGGCGTGCCCCACCTCGTCTCCGCCGCCGAACCCGGCACCGCCCTGTCCACCTCGGTGCGCATCGCCGACGGCACCTCATAACAGCGCCCACAGATGTGGGGCCCCAGCCAGGCAGACACCGTCGTGGCGCCCAGCTCTCTCATGGCCTGCACCGTGTTGGGGAGCACCCCGGACGCCAACCCGACTCGCCCGGCATGGGCGGCCCCGATCACGCCGGTCCGCTCATCGGCGAGCAGAACCGGCAGGCAGTCGGCCACTCGGATGCAGAGCGCCACCCCCGGCAGGGCGGTGACCATGGCGTCGGCCACCGGAAGCCGCGGGTGTCCGGCACTGCTGCCCAGCGGCGAGTCGTCGGTCCAGCCGTCCAGCCAGGGCTCGTCAATGAGTTCGACGTCGGCAGTGTGCTGCTGGGCGATGGTGGCGATCGTCCCCAAGCCCAAGGCCGTACGGACCCGTCGGAAGTTTTCCCGTACGGCATCGACGGCGTCGAGATCGGTCCGTCCGAGGTTCAACTCCCCCCGGACGCCTGCACTCACTCCGCCATACCGATCAGTGAAGGCCAGACCGATCGCGCCGTGCCAGGCCCGGTGCGCAAACATCAGCGCGCCCGAGCCGGTGCGGCGGGGGCCCGACTCACTTCAGGAAGTCGGGAATGTCCAGGTCGTCATCATCGGCCGGACGGGGTCGATCGCCCTGGTCGGTACGACGCGTCTGGCCCTGCCCGCGTGTCTCGGCCTCGCTACGGCCACCATCGAAACGACCTGCCTGGGACTGGGTGGACCCACCGAACGGGCTGGGGCTGTCGGCACGGGTGGCGACATCGTCGGGCGCCGAGCCCGTCGACGGGACCGCCGCGGATCGACCGGTCTCGGACTGGCTCGACCGCTCGCTCGTCGCGCCGGGCTCACCGGTGCGCTCCGACGAGCCCTGGGTCGAAGGGCTCGTTCCGCTCTGCCCCCGGCCGCCCTCGGCTACCTGAGCACCCTCACGCGCCTGACCGGCCTGTCCTGCCTGGCCCGGACGACCCTCGGCTCCCCCGGACTGGCGGTTGTCGGACTGGCGGTTGTCGGACTGGCGGGGCGCCTGACGGGACACGCCCTGCTGCCGACGCGGCGGCATGCCGCCGTCGAAGCCAGCCGCAATCACGGTGACGCGCACCTCATCGCCCAGGGCGTCGTCGATCACGGTGCCAAAGATGATGTGGCCGTCCTCGTCGGCGGCGGCCTGGATCAGGTTGGCCGCCG
>JAKDKP010000198.1 GCA_030453285.1 Propionibacteriales bacterium | reverse complement strand
GCCGTGATCCAACTGGTGTTCGTCCCGCTCGTGTTCGCCCTGGTGCTCGCCGCCTTCGCCGGCTATCACACTTGGCGTCGCCTGCCGGTGAGCTGGTTGCTGCTGGGTGGCATCGCCGGGCTGGAGCTGATGTTGATCATCCAACTGATTGCCAGCGCGATCGCCTTGGCCGGCACCGAACGCGCGGTGGACGGCGTGGTGTTCATCGGCTACCTGATCGCGTGCGTGGTGGTGCCGTCGGTGGCCACCCTGTGGGGCCTGTCGGACAAGAGCCGCTGGGGCACCGGGGTGATCGTGATCGGCATGATCACCATCGCCGTCCTCTGCCTGCGGGTCTGGTCGATCTGGACCTCCTCGCCGGCGTGAAGCGGTCCTACCTGGCCTGTGCTCGACGTGGCGGGCAGAGCGACGACGTGGCCGGCACAATTCCGGCCGCCACGTGGCCCGACTGCCCGCCACGTAGGGCAGGCCAGGGGTGAGTCAGGCGGGCCCGGCCACGGACGGAGAGTCGAAGCCGTACGGGGACAGGCAGACCGCCACCCCGGTCTCGGCCCGGTCGAGTCCGCGGCGGGTGAGTTCTGCCTGCAGTCCGTCGGCGATGCACCACTGCTCGCCGTCGAAGTGGAAGATGCCGGTGGCGGCGTGCACGGTCTCGTCCCCGTCGACGTAGTTCGGCAGCAGCTCCTCGCCACGGTTGCGGGCCAGGGCCGCCAGATCGCCGTGCACGCCGTCGTACCGAGCCAGCTGTCGTACGAAGGCGTCCGGTTCGCCGGACAGGTTCAGGGTGCTGTCCTGATCAGAAGTGATCATCATCGCCCGACCGTCGGGGGTGAACCACCACGCGGAAGCGGCTCCGGTGCCGTCGGACCAGCCGTGGCGTTCGGTGCCGTCGGCATGCCGGATCGGGGCCACGTGGGAGTCCCGGCCCACCGCCTCGACGCGGTCTCGGACCTCGACGAGGGATGCCCCGCCGACGAGATCGTCGATCCGCCATTTCGTCGACTCCGCGGCAACGGTCGGCCCCTTGTCGTCGACCGAGGTGCCCACACTCGTCGCCGGGCACACCAGCAGGTACTGCAGCAACGGGAGCGCCTGGTCGCCCTGACCGCTGAACAACACGGTCGCGGTCTTCTCGTCGGTCCGCCACACCGCGGCCTCGTCGTGACCGAACGTGGTCAGCAACTGGTCGAGATGAGTGGCGGAGTCATCCTGACGAAGCTGATGGATCTCCGGTTCGCCCCAGCGGGCCAGGGCAGCGTCCTCCAGATCCTCCATCCGGGGCCCGACTTTCGCGTACGCCTCCTCGAATCGGGTCCCGTCCCGGTCGTCGACGAAGTCGCCGGTGTGCACCAACTCGACCAGGTGGCCCTGTGGTGTTGACGTGACCGCGATCCCGTTCACGCTCCGATCGGTCCGTTCGGCGGGGAAGGGGATCGTGCTCAGGACTGCGGCCAACTCGATCACCCGCTGTGCCGGGAGGTCGACGAACCCGAGGTCGGCCTCGCCGCCCTCGATGCCGTGCTGGGAATTGATCGGCTCGAGTTCGTCATTCTGGGCCAATGCCATCCAGTCGGTGAACGCGTCGGACTCCGGTGCGGTCCACCGATCGGGGACCGTGACGTCAAAACTGGCTTCCACCCACTCTCGGAACTCCGGCGGCCACTCGCTGGCGATCATGCGCAGGAAGTCCACGGCCGAATCGGCCAGGACCAGGGTGTCCTGGTCGGCGCCCAACGCCACGAACCGAATCACGCCTCCGGCGTCGCGCCACATCGCTGCGACATCACCGCTGGCGGTGAGCTGGGCGATCGGCAGCAGGCACTCGTTGGCCGGCGAGTCGTCCTCGAGCCAGGTGTCGAGTAGCAGATCGGGAAGGAACACCGGACCGACCGGGCACAGCTCCACCGGCGGAGCGACAACCCACGTGCCGTCCTGTTCATCGGCCCAGCTGTGCGCCTCCAACCAGGTCCACGCGCGTTCCAGTGGCTCGGGAATCGTCAGCAGGTGCGGGATCGTCAACATCTCGGCCATGCGGGACACGAAAGACTCCTCAGGGGTACGGCGACGAGCGACGAAAGCGAGTCTAGGCGGGTACGGATCGCACCGGACACGCACCGGTATCCTGCAGCGACATGACCCTCCGCCACTCCCGGAACACCGCCATCATGGCGGCCTCGAGTGCCCTGCACCGCATCAACCAGCGTCATCCGTGGAGTCACAACGACCACTTCCATCGCTGGATCCTGCGGCGGCTTCCTGCAGCCCGGGAGCGGGCACTCGACGTCGGCTGCGGGCGCGGGGAACTGCTCAATCTGCTCGCGGAGCGGTTCGAGGTGGCTCACGGCACCGACCTTGATCAACAGATGCGTGCAGCTGCTCAGGCCAGGAACGCCGGCCGGGTACACGTCACCGTTGGCGACGAGCAATTGGTCGACCTTGCTGGGCCGTACGACGTGATCAGCATGATCGCGGTGCTGCACCACCTCGACACTGACGAAGCGCTGCAGCAGGTACGGCGACTGCTGGCGCCGGGCGGCCGGTTGCTGGTGGTGGGACTGGCCCGACCGGTCACCTTCGTTGACAATGCGGCCGACCTCGCCTCCGCGCTCACCAACCCGGTGATTGGCATGATCAAACATCCACGCCGTGTCGAGCCCAGCACGGCCGGAGACCCTTTCCCCGTACGGGATCCCACGGTTCCGTACGACGAACTGCGGGTGATCGCCGCACGGATCCTGCCGGGGGCACGACTGCGTCGTCGACTCGCCTTCCGGTACACCCTGGAGTGGACCAAGCCGCAGTGATCACATGCGCCGACGCCGGGTGATGGCGTTTCGGTGCCCAGCACTGCGCCCGGCAGCAGGTCACCGATGCAGGGACCGTACGGACTCCTCGGTGTCGGCAACACCGTCGGCGTCCCCGCCCTTCTTGCCGCGAGTGGCGCGCAGGCTGAGGACCGTGGCAACGGCAATGGTGAAGCCGATGAAGGACAGCGAGAACCAGATCGGAATGTCAGGCGCCCAACCGACCGATTCGCCGCCGTTGATGAAGGGGACCTCGTTGACCTTCAGGGCGTGCAGGGTGAGTTTCACGCCGATGAAGGCGAGGATGACGGCCAGCCCCTGAGCGAGGTAGACCAGGCGTTCCAGCAGGCCGCCGACCAGGAAGTAGAGCTGCCGCAAGCCCATCAGGGCGAAGGCATTGGCGGTGAAGACGATGTACGCCTCGTTGGTCAGGCCGTAGATCGCCGGGATCGAGTCGATCGCGAAGACCAGATCGACCACGCCGATGGCCACGATCGCCAGCACCATCGGCGTCATCATCCGACGCCCGTCGACCCGCACGCTGAGCCGGTCACCGTGGTAGTCGTCGGTGAACGGCAGCACCCGACGGACGAGCTTGAGCAACCTGCCCTCGGTGGGTTTGCTGTCGTGGTTGCCGAACGCCTGCTGCCACGCCAGGAAGAGCAACAGAGCACCCATGAAGTAGAAGATCCAGGAGAAGTTCTCGATCACCACCGCACCAACGGCGATGAACCCGCCGCGCAGCACCAGGGCGATCACGATGCCGATCATCAGCAGCTTCTGCTGATACTTCCGAGGCACGGCGAAGGCGGTGATGATCAACAGGAAGACGAAGAGGTTGTCGATCGACAGCGCCTTCTCGGTGAGGTAGCCGGCGAAGTACTCCCCGCCGAAGTTCCATCCCGAGGTGAGACCGATGACGACTCCGAACACCAGGGCCAGGGCGATGTAGAAGATCGACCAGCGGGCGGATTCGCCGATCGTCGGTTCGTGCGGGGTACGGACGTGGATAAAGAATTCGAAGACGAAGAAGGCAATGGTCACCGCGATGGTGATGCCCCAGATGGCAGGAGTGATGGCCACACAGGCTCCAAGGGATGTCGAGACGGACTCAAGGTCTCATCCGTCCTGTCGGCCGCAATGACCGCTGCAGGACCAGGGCCCGGGCACCGGTGGCGGTGCCGCAATGACGAGCGACTGCGAGTGGATTACTCCCCTTGCTGCGGCAATCCTACAGGGAACACCATGGCCAGGTCGATTCCGCCCACCTTGCCCCTCCGCTCAGTTCGGTGCGGGACCTGCCTTGCGGGCATGGATGCGCTCGACGGCGCCGTACGTCATCCGTTGCGATTCGACGATGGGCACCTCCAGGGTGGTCAGGTGTCGTCGCGGGCGACGGGTCCAGTATTCGCCGTGCAGCGGCCCGGTGATCAACTCGGTCGCACGTTGCAGGGCTCGTACGGGGAGGCTCGTCGAGACGACGTGGTCGGCCAGCAGGAGCCGTCCGCCGGGCCGGAGCACGCGCAGCATCTCGGCGATGGCTGCCTTGTCGTCAGGGATGCAGCACAGCGCGAAGGTGCACACCACTGTGTCGTAGGACTCGTCCTCGTACGGCAGGGCAACAGCATCACCCTGCCGGAGATCAACTGTGCGGCCGGCCCGTCGAGCTCGGTCGGCGGCGATGCTGATCATGGACTCGCTCCAATCGATGCCGGACAGCTCGACGGCGCTCGGGTAGTGGTCGAGATTGATCAAGGTGCCGACGGCGACCTCCAAGGTGCGCCCGCGGGAGCGAGAACAGATCCACGCCCGGGTGCCACCGAAGAATCGGCGCTCTGCGTACGCCATGGCCAGGTCGTACCGCGGCGCCACCTTGTCCCAATGGGCGGCCAGTCGCTCGTTCATGACGGTGTCACCGGCCAGGTCCTGGTCAGGCGCTCGGCGATTTCGGTTGCCGTGTGCTCCTGGTCGTCGTCATCGACGTAGGTGTACGTGGTGGTGGTGACCTCGCCGGTGGGGAGATATCCCAGACGTGCGTACAGGCGTCGTGCCGAAGGATTGTCCAGCGCCACACCGATCGACAGCTCGCCACGATCTCGTACGAGGCCTTCGGCCTCGGTGACGAGGGTGCTTCCGACGCCGGCACCACGGTGCGTCGCCGACACGTTGAGGTTGCGGAGCCATGGTCGCGGTTCGCGGCTCACCTGACACGAACCAATCGGATCAGCATCCAGCCAGGCAACGAGGAAGAAGGAGTGCCCGGCCAGCTGCTGGGCATAGGCCTGAATGGCGAATTGGCGTGTCGGTGGCTCGGCCGTGGCCACGACGGAAGCCTCATGGGCCGTACACACTCGGATGCTGATCATGGTTGGCGGTAGGTCTGTGGTGGGATGTGCGCAGCGAATGCACGATCGCGGGTGCCGACGACCACGGCAACGGCCACCAACACGATGGCCAGCGTATCGAGCGCGGCGAACGGAATGAAGACCAGGGACAGGGCGGATACGCTGAGGTCGAGCCGTTGCTGGAGCAGAGGGAAGGTGACGACGATGATGCCCCTGCCGATCGTGGACACGAGCAGCACGATGGCACCGACAATGCCAAGTGTGCGAGCCAGTCCCTTCCTGGCGCCGACGGCGATGATGATCAACACGGCAAGCGGACCGAGGGCCGCGA
>JAKDKP010000197.1 GCA_030453285.1 Propionibacteriales bacterium | reverse complement strand
CGGCCCCCTGCGTGAACCGCGCGGCAGTTGCCGACCGCGGTCCGATTCGGGTGCTGGCGAGCACTCGACGGCGTACGGTGGTCGGCATGTGCGGAAGGTATGCGTCCTCGGCCGACCCGGACCTCCTCGTCGAGGAGTTCGAGATCGATGAGGTGGAGGACGGCCTGCCCGAGGCGAACTGGAACGTGGCGCCCACCGATCCTGTCCCGGCGGTCCTGGAGCGCGCCGGAGACGAGGGCGTGACGCGCAAGCTGCGGCCGCTGCGGTGGGGCCTGGTCCCCTCCTGGGCCAAGGACCGTTCGATCGGCGCCCGCATGATCAACTCGCGGCTCGAGACCGTCGCCGAGAAACCATCGTTCCGCAAAGCCTTCCGGGCCCGACGCTGCCTGCTGCCGGCCGACGGCTACTACGAGTGGTACGAGACCGAGCAGCAGAAGGCGGGCAAGCTGGTCAAGCAGCCGTTCTTCATCCACCGGGTCGACGGCGGGCGGCTGGTGATGGCCGGGCTGTACGAGTTCTGGAAGGACCCGAAGCTCGAGGGCGACCAGGCGTGGTGGCTGAGCTGTTCGGTGATCACCACCACCGCCACCGATGCGCTGGGCCACATCCACGACCGGATGCCGATGGTGATCCCCCCGGACGCCTGGGATGCCTGGCTCGACCCCGCCCTGACCGACGCCGACACCGCCCTCGACCTGCTGGCGGTCACCGAGGCCGATCAGTTGCAGGCCTACGCGGTCTCCACCCAGGTCAACAGCGTGCGCAACAACGGGCCAGACCTGGTCCAGCCCCTGGCGGTGAGTTGATCATGGTTGATCAGCGAATCGAGGTGGCGACCCCGCCGGGGCCGGGTGCGCTGCTGGTATCGGCACCTGCCACCTCCGCTCCGGGAGAGATCACCCTGCTGCTGGGCCATGGCGCCGGTGGTCAGCTCGACGCCGTCGACCTGGCTGCGCTCGCCGCAGAACTGCCCGCCCATGGCATCCGGGTGATCAGGTTCGAACAGCCCTGGCGCACCGCCGGACGAAAGGTCGCCGCACCCGCGGCCCGACTCGACGAGGCCTGGCTGGCGGCGGCGGCAGAAGTGACCAGACGCTGGCCGGGGCGACTGATCACCGGCGGCCGCAGCTCGGGCGCCCGCGTGGCCTGCCGTACGGCTTCGTCCACCGGGGCCGCCGGTGTGGTCTGCCTGGCGTTCCCGCTGCATCCCCCCGGACGGCCGGCGAAGACTCGGCTGCCCGAGTTGCTGACGCCGACCGTGCCGGTGCTGGTGTGCCAGGGCACCAGGGACACCTTCGGTGACGCAGCGGCGGTCAGGCAGCAGATCAAGGGGCACGACACCATCGAGGTGACCGTGATCGGGGGTGCCGACCACGGCATGAAGGTGCGGCGCAGCGACGCGTTGGATGCACCCGGCGTACGCTCGATGATCGTGTCCACCGTCGTCGACTTCATCGGCCGACTGGGGGCACAGCATCGTCCACCGGTTGAGTCACCCATCGGCGGGGGATGAACCCCCGAGAGGAAGTGTCATGAGGGCAAGGGATCTCGTGCAGCAGGTGCCGACCGTGCACGGGTCGGATCCGGTCACACGTGCTGTGTCACTGATGTCGCAGGAGAAGCTCCCCGGGTTGATCGTCGTCGACGACAAGGGGCGTCCACGTCACGTGCTGCCCGGAACCCAGGTGCTCCGGATGGCGGTGCTGCACGCCTATCAGGGGGACACGGCGTTGGCGCGGACCATCGACGAGGAGCACGCGGACAATTTCTGGACCGAGCTGGGGCACCGTACGGTCACCGACTGCGTCGCCGCCCCCGGGCAGAAGGCGGTCACCGTCACCGAGGATGCAACTCTGCTGGAGATGGCGACGCTGATGGCCAAGGTGCACAGTCCGGTGCTGCCGGTGGTCGACGGCAAGGGTGTCCTGTTGGGAGTGGTGACGCTCACGCGGTTGCTGTCGACGCTGGCGTTGGAGTCGGCGTCCTGACCCTTGACCGGGCAGCACGGCACTTCCACCACGCGGCGGCTGGTACCACGCGGGCCGGCTCCGCGGCTTCGTCTGACGGGTGCGGCTGCGGATCGCCGAATCTTCTGACAGGATGACCCACCACCCGGTGCGTTTGCGTTGACGGCTCTGCCGCCCGCGAAGCCGTTTGCCCGTACGCGCCTGCCGAGCAGTCCAGCCCGGAGGCCCGCATGAGCACAGTTGTCCCTTTCCTCGCCATCGCGATCTTTGCGGTGGCCTTCTTCTTCATCGCCACCGAAAAGATCGACAAGGTCAAGGTGGTTCTCGTCGCGTCCGGCGTGATGGCCCTGACCGGACTGATCCCGGGGTCGGAGGTCTTCTTCTCCGAGCACGAGGGCATCGACTGGAACGTGATCTTCCTGCTCCTGGGCATGATGATCATCGTCGGCGTGATCCGACAGACCGGTCTCTTCGAGTTCCTGGGCATCTGGGCGGCCAAACGTAGCCGCGGCCGGCCGTACCGGCTGATGGTGATGTTGATGTTGATCACCGCCGTCGCCTCGCCGATCCTCGACAACGTCACCATCATCATGCTCGTGGTGCCGGTCACGATCGTGGTCTGCAACCGCCTCCACATCCCGGCGCAGCCCTATCTGATCGCCGAGATCCTCGCCTCCAACATCGGCGGCGCGGCGACGCTGATCGGTGATCCGCCCAACATCATCATCGCCAACCGGGCCGGACTCTCCTTCAACGACTTCCTGGTGCACATGGCCCCGATCGTCGTCATCGTGTTCGTCCTGTTCGTGCTGCTGACCTATGTGCTGTTCCGCAAGGAGTTCCGCTACAACGCCGAGCACGTCGAGGCGGTGATGGCACTGCAGGAGGGTCGGGCGATCAAGGACAAGCCGCTGCTGATCCGTTGCCTGATCATCCTGGCGTTCGTGATCTTCGCCTTCGCCATGCCGTTCATCACGGTCAATCCGTCGGTGATCGCGTTGCTGGGTGGCGGGGTGATGGCACTGGTGTCTGGCATGGATGCCGAGGCGATCGTCGGTGAGGTCGAATGGTCGACCCTGGTGTTCTTCGCCGGCCTGTTCGTGATGGTCAGCGGCCTGGTGCACACCGGCGTGATCACCGCGATCGGGGACTGGGCGGTGTCGGTCGTCGGCGACAACTACTTCGTCGCCGCGACGACCCTCCTGTTCGGTTCGGCGGTGCTGGGCGCCTTCTTCGACAACATCCCGTACGCGGCCACCATGGCGCCGATCGTCGAAGGGCTGACCGACGGCATCTCCGACCCGCGCACCGAGGGTGGCATGTGGTGGGCGTTCGCCCTGGGCGCCGACTTCGGCGGCAACGGGACGGCGGTCGCGGCCAGCGCGAACGTGGTCGGCATCAGCCTGGCGGGTCGTGCCGGGCATCCGATCTCGTTCTGGCAGTTCACCCGCTACGGCATCATCGTCACGATCTTCACCACGCTGATCGCCTGGGCGTACGTCTATCTGCGCTACTTCGCCTGAGGTCAACTCACCAGGGAGCGCAGCGCATCCTCCAGCTCGGGGTGGGCGAACTCGAAGCCCTGCTCGGGCAGCACGCGGGAGGTGGCATGACGGCCGGTCAGCGCGAGCAGCGGATCGGTGTCCATCAGGAACGCCCCGATCTTGACCAGCGGTGCCGGGGTGGGCGGTGACGGAGGCCCGGACAGCACGACGCGCAGCAGCTTCATCAGGTGCTCGTTGCGGACCGGATTGGGCGAGCTCGCCACCACGACACCCTCCAGCGAGACGACCGGGTCGAGTCCGAGGGCGGCACGGGCGATGGCCAGCCAGTCCTCGACGTGGATCCAGCTGAACCACTGGCGACCGTTCCCGACGCGGCCACCCAGACCCACCTTCGCCAAACCGCCGAGGGTGTTCAGCACCTGGCTGTCCCGGTCGAACACGATGGAGATGCGCAGCACCGCCAGCTGCTTGGCGTTCGCCGGTTCGACCGCCTGCTCCCACGGGGCCGCGACCCCGGTCATCTGCGGCACACCGACGGCGGGGATGGGGGAGTCCTCGGTCAGGCGTTGCTCTCCGGCATCACCCCAGATCGACGCCGTGCTGGCCTGCACCCATCGGGCCAGCGGCGCCGAGAGGCCGCGGCTCGCCTCGACCAGGGCACGCGTCGACTTCACCCGGCTCGCGCGCAGTTCGGCGATGAACTTCTCGGTGGGGCGTCCGTCGATCAGCCGCCCAGCGAGGTTCACCATGGCCGTACGGGATGGTTCGTCAAAGAGCCCCTCGTCCCAGCCGCCAACGGTTCGACCGTCCCAGACACGCTGGGTGAACGGCAGATCGGCCCTCTCCTGCCTGGTCAGGATGACGACCTCCTGGCCTCGACAGACCAGATCGGCGGCCAGGCGACGGCCCAGTGCACCAGAACCGCCGGCGATCACCACGCGCAGCGCGTTGGGTGCCGGGGCCACCCCGGCCAGTGCCAGCAGACGCGTGCAGCGAACCGCGAAATCGGCGAGGTCGTCCCCCATGGCGACCGCCATGCCCCGTGACAGGGGACCGGTGAACCGGTTCTGTTGGGTGAGGACCGTGCCACCGTCGTACGGGGTCAGGCGCCACTCCTGTTGCCAACTGCCGCCCGGCTGTGACTGGGTGATCTCCAACCGCCGCTGCGGGGAGTGGGCGGTGATCCTTGCCGGTGGCGCGGTCCGCGCGTGCAGTCGGCCGATCACCGCACCGGCCGGGGTGAGCTGAACCAGCGCGTCCAGGGCGGCGTCGCCCTGCACCGTGACGGCGCTGAACGCCGGCGACCACAGCGGCAACTGCGCCGGATCACCGATCACCTGCCACACCGTGGCCGGGTCGGCGGCGAGGTACTGGCTGGCGCTGCGGGTCCACGACATGAGGCAACGCTACCGGGCCGGGGCGCGCGAGACTCCGCACGAGAATCGCTCGTTGACCGCTTGGCCCGCTCAGCCTCGGTAGTGGGTGCGCAGCCACTCCCGAGTTTCGCGCGGCCGGACGGTGAGTGTCGCCGGAGGCTTGCGCGGCCGACGGCACGCGATCCGGACGGCCACGGCATGTCACGACGGTCGGGAACAAAGTCGGGCCGGAGGACTGTTGTGGCAGACGTGATCGCACTCCAGGAACATCAGTGGCTACGATCGTTCACGATGCCCATTGACACCCCGCAGCGCCGGAACAGCGCGAACGAGACCTTGGTCGGCAAGCCCCTCCCGCCAGTCGCGGACTCCGATCACCCTGCTCGCGACACTGAACCCGTCGACGCGGTCGCCGCGGCTCCGGTCGTCGAGGCCCCCGTGGATGTTGGCACCGAGACCGTCGATGAGCGACGGGAACGGTTCGAGAGCGACGCACTCGGCTTCATCGACCAGTTGTACGGGGCCGCGCTGCGGATGACGCGCAATCCCGCCGACGCCGAGGACCTGGTGCAGGAGACGTACGGCAAGGCGTACGGGGCGTTCCACCAGTTCAAGCCCGGAACCAACCTCAAGGCGTGGCTGTACCGGATCCTGACCAACA
>JAKDKP010000196.1 GCA_030453285.1 Propionibacteriales bacterium | reverse complement strand
CTGTCCCGCGTCCAGGAGTCCCAGCTCAAGTTGGCCCGGGCGGCTCGGCATCTGCGCACCGAAGTCACCGATCCCGAGTTCGCGCATCGGGTGGACGTCCTGGTTGCCGACATCGACGGAGTGAAGCAGCATGCCAGCTTCGAACACGACAAGGTGCGCTACATGCAACAGTCGATCATGACCACGCTGGACGTGAAGCAGAACGAGATCGTGAAGGTGTTCACCATCATCACCGCGGTGTTCCTGCCGCCGACCCTGATCGCGACCTTCTACGGCATGAACTTCACCGGGATGCCGGAACTGACCACCCAGCACGGATTCCTGATCACCACGATCCTGACTCTGGTGGCCGCCGTCATTCCGCTGTGGTACATCAAGCGCCGAGGCTGGTTGCGCTGAACCGTGAGCCCCCTGATCGCTGGGGACTTGATCAACCCGTACGCCGTCATGCGGCGGGTGGCCCCGCAGAGCCACCCGCCATCGTCGTTCCGTGCACCCGAGGAGTGGCACGATGATCATCGTGTCCTGCGCCTCGCGTCGCGCCGCCACCCTGTTGGCCGTGCTCTTCCTCAGTGTTCTGCTGGTGAGCTGTTCCTCGTCGAAGCAGACGCCCGCGGTGGTGATCGGTGACCTTCCCGATGACCTCGGTCTAGCCATCTCGCTGGATCGCGACCTCGACCCGTACGGGGCGTTCACGAAGTGGCCGTCGGCCTGTGAGTTGGTGACCGACGACACGCTCACCGCACTCCTGCCGCAGATTCAGAAGATCGAGTCGACGCCGGAGGCGGCGGAGTACGAGGTCGTCCAACCCGATCTGACCAAGGTGCCCGGGGGCACGATCTCCGTTCCGGAGGCCAGGTGCACGAAGAAGTTCACCATCGGCATCGGATTCCTCGAACAGAACCCGGGAACGCTCGACATCACCGTGGTTGCCGCCGGTTCGAAGGAGTTCGTGACCAACAACGTCGACCGGGCCCAGACCACGAAGTTCAAGGTCAAGGGTGGGACCTGTGGGGATGCCGCTGACGGGATTCGCTGTGTCGACGCTTCCGGGCGGCTGCACTTCCGCCTGACACTTCAACTGCCCCACCACGGCAAGAGCCTGAAGGACCCGAGTCGCTATGACGATGGCGGCGAGGTCCGTTCCTTCACCACCGACAAGCCCGACGTCCAGCCGCGCGAGGACTACCTCAACGAGCGCCTGACCCGACCCATCGTCCAGTCGATCCTGACCCGGCTCGACTCCTGAGCGATCGAGGTCTGGCCCAGCGTGAGCGGCATCGAGTGGTCATTCGGAGGGCAGCCGAGGCGCTGCCGATGGGCTCGCAGTGACCACTCGCTGCACAGGGCCGGGAACGTGCCGCGACTACGTGGTCTGATGAGGAGAGTCGTCGAATCGGGTGGGTGTTCAGGACGCTGCTCCCCCGGGCCCCTGACGAGGAGGCCCACGGCGACGGCCGCTGCGGCGCACAGGGCGGCCACGCCGCAGAGGGTGACGCGCCAGGCATCGGTCAGGTGATTGGCCAGCGTGCCGTCCGAACCGGGGATGTTCCCGGTGGCCACCTGGCCGGCCAGCTCTGCCGATCCGAGGACGGTCGTGAGCAGGGCGAGCAAGGCTGCGCCGAACAGCGCCAGGACCAGAGCGTTGGCTCCACTGCGGACGGTGTTCAGCATGCCGGCCGCGGTTCCGGCGCGGTCGATGTCGATCTGGTTCATCGCCTGGGAGTCGACGATCCCCGCGGCCAGGCCGACTCCGGCCCCGACCATCAGCAGCGGCCCAACGAGGACACCGATGGTGACGTCAGGGGTGAGCACACTGAGCCATACGTTCCCTCCGGAGATCACGAGCAGTGCGCCAGTGATCAATACGGCGGGACTGATCCCCTTGTTGATCAAGCGAGCTGCCACCGGTGGCAACAGCACCATGGGCAGGGTCGGCAGGAGCATGATCAACCCGGTGGTGCTGGTGGTGAAGCCGGCGGGCGACTGCAGATAGCTGGGCAGGAATGCCAGCACCCCGCCGTAGCCGAAGGCCATCGTGGTGGCGGCCAGGAGCCATCCCATGAACCGTCGGCGTCGCAGCAGATCCAGGTCCAGGATGGGGGTGATGGCGCGACGTTCAGCAGGCACCAGAGCTCCCAGGCTGACCAATCCCGCGATCCCCGCACCGAGGACGAGCGGGTCGGACCACCCGCGCGACGGTCCCTGCGACACGGCCAGCATGAGGCCGGCCAGTCCCGCTGCCAGGAGTCCGGCTCCGGGCAGGTCAAGGTGGGGACGAGCCTCGGCCCGCGTCTCTCGTACGAAGCAGGTCCCGATGAGCAGCACGAGGCCGGCGATCATGAACAGACCGAAGCTCAGGCGCCAGCCCAGTCCACCGATGATCCAACCAGAAACCGACGGACCGAGGGCCAGCCCGAGCCCTGCTGTGGCGCCCATCGCGGCGAACGCACGCGTTCGTACGATCCCGTTGAAGGTCGCGGCCAGGATGGCGCCGCCCGACGCCATCACCCCGGCAGCGCCGACGCCGGTGAGCACCCGCGCCGCCAGCAGCATCCCGATGCTTGGCGCCAGCGCGGCGGCGAGGCTCCCGGCGGCATAGGCGATGGTCCCCAGGCGATAGATCCGTCGTCGGCCCAGCACGTCGGCCAAGGAACCAGCGACCAGCATCAGAGCAGACGCGGTCAGGAAGTAGCCGGTGACGACCCACTGGGCGGCAGAACCTCCGGCGTCCAGGTCGGCTCCGAGCCGTGGGATGGCCACGCTCGCACCGGACATCGACATCGGCAGGGCGAGGAATCCCATCAAGATCACCACCAGGGTCGCCACGTCCGAGCGGGACGGCGAGCAGGGTTCGGTGGCACGACGCGCATCCTCGGCCCCGTCGTCGGTCCTCCTGGGGGCCGTCAATGCCGGATCCGGCGCGAGCCGTTCGTGGTGGGGGCTCATCGCTGATCGCGGCCGGGTGTACGGATCGGTGCCAGCGCGCGGCTCCACACGGTGACCTCGTCCACGAGCTTCGCCACGTCGTCGGTGTGCCGGTCGTCCGGGGCGAACCTGCCGGTCACGGTTGGCTCGGTGATGTCGATGCCGGTGTAATCGAAGTCGGTGTAGGTGTTCAGGGCAACCTGGGCGCCGACGTCGGCGAGCCGCAACTCGCCGGCGATCTGTCGGAGCTGTTCCACCGCACGCACGCCGCCGTTGACCCCGTAGCTCACGAACCCAGCGGCCTTGTTGTGCCACTCGTCGTAGAGGAAGTCGATGGCGTTCTTCAGCGGACCAGGGACGCCGTGGTTGTACTCCGCGGTGACGAACACGAACCCGTCGTACGAGGCGATCGCCGCCGACCAGCGTCTGGTGTGCTCGTGGGCGTAGCTGCCCCAGGCGCTCGGGGCCGGCTCGTCGAGGACTGGTAGGGCGAAATCGTCGAGGTCGACCAGCTCGAAGTCGACCCCCTGGGGGGCTGCTTGTCTGGCCGACTCGAGAGTCCAGTCGGCGACGGCCTTGCCGCGCCGGTGGGTACGGGTGCTGCCAACGATGATCGCGATGCGGGTCATGGAGACCTCCAGGGTAGATGTAAAGTACAACGATGACTTTACATGTTATTCTCGACCATGCAAGCGGCAAGTGGAGGAGACGATCGATGAAGCGCGCAGCGGGAGCATCCGAGCAGGCGCCAGGGCGGCTGCGGCCGGAGAAGCAGCAGGCGATCATGGCGGGAGGGCGGACCGTGTTCGCGCGTGACGGGTACGCGCGTGCCAGCATCGATGCCATCGCCGCTGCCTCAGGTGTCTCCACCCGTACGATCTACAAGCACTTCGCCGACAAGGCGAGCCTGTTCGCTGCTGTGATCAACCACTCCGCGGGCCAGATTGCCGATGCCGAGATTGCGCTGATCGCCACACACCTGGCGCCTGTCACCGCTGCCGGTCAGGTGGAGGCGGCGCTGCTGGCGTTCGCGACGGAATGGTTGGACGACCGCGGCGCATGGCTGGCAGGCATCCCGCATGCGATCGAGCACCGGGCACTGATCAGCCAGGTGCAGGCCGAAGCTGGTCACGTGGGCGAGCAGGTCATCGCCGAGTGGTGGCGGTCCGGGCCGGGCAGGGTCAGGGCCGAACAGGCGGCTCTCTTTGCCGATTGGGGCAAGGCGGGGCTGCTGCGCATCCCCGACAGTGAGCAGGCAGCAGTCCACTTCTCTGCGCTCGTGGCCGTCATCCCCGGCCCGCCGGGCACCAGCTTGTCGGCTGCGGATCGCCGAGGGTGGGTCGCCAGTGGAGTCCGTCTGTTCGTTCGAGGACACCAGCCCTGATCTCCTGGGAGCCCCAGGCATCAATGCACGTCCAGCGGCCAGACCCACTGCCAGATCTGTTGATCATGGAATACATGATCAACTGTCGTTCACTGATGCTGAGGTGAATGATCACGCTCTGCGCCTCTGCCGTGCCGTGACAGACTTTCCGATCCTCCTGGTGCGAGGATGGACCATGATCACTTCTGATGAACGGGGCCTGGTCCACGCTGCGATCGAGCATGCGACCCGGTGGGATGACGGGGCTGACCACACGGTGGCGGCGGCCCTGCGGACAGCATCGGGAGCGACGGTCCTGGGGCTCAACTCCTACCACTTCCTCGGCGGCCCCTGCGGCGAGGTGAGTGCGCTGGCCAACCACGCCGCCTCTCGCCCCGATGACCAGATCAAGACGGTTGTCGCCGCGTACGGCCCAACGGGGCAGGTGATTGCACCCTGCGGCAAGTGCCGCCAGGTCCTGTTTGATCTGGACTCAGCGATCGAATGCGTCATCCGTACCGAGAACGGCTTGGTCGCGATGCCCGTACGAGACCTCCTTCCCTTCGCGTACGACTGGCGCGGTCTCGAGGCACCGCAACGGATCCACCTGTGGGAGGGCTACGAGTCGAAGGTCCGGGGTGGTTCGAAGCAGCAGACGATTCGGGTCGATGACCCCTTCCGCCCCGGCCCGGCGGAGCTGGTGTTCGAGAAGGAGTCCGGCGAGACGGTCCTGGCGGCCGAGGTGACGGCCGTTCGTACCGTGACCCTGGCCGAGCTGGACAACAGCGATGCCCAGCGGGACGGCTTTGCCGATCATGCGGAACTGCGTCGAGCCCTCGATCGGCACTATCCCGGCCTGGCACAGGCCGACGAGGTCGATGTCGTGAGTTTCGCCGTCACCGAGGTGTGACGCGGGGGCGTCCGAGGTGAGCGAAGGACTTGGCCCCAACCAATGGTGAGGTTCTACCGTCGACGTCATGAACCCAACGACATCGGCGCGTGCCGGACGCAGAGAGTGGGTCGGACTGGGCGTGTTGACCTTGCCGACCCTGCTGGCCTCAGTTCACCGACTGCGTCGGCTGTGGCTGTCTGTCCATCGACCGGTGCGTGCTGGCCAACCTGGACGACCGCCTCGCCGCCACCGGCACCGGCCCGCGCCGGCTCCTCGGCGAGGGTGACGAACCCGAGCAAGTCTGAGCATGGCCGTCCCAGAGGCACC
>JAKDKP010000195.1 GCA_030453285.1 Propionibacteriales bacterium | reverse complement strand
CACCGCCAACGGCAAGGGTGGGGCCGGGGGCTGACCAGTGAGGAGGGGGCGTCGTGCGGAGGAGCGCCATCCGGCGGATCCTGTTGCTCATCCCGGTGCTCGTCGGTTTGAGCGTTCTGCTGTTCATCTGGGTACGGGCCCTGCCCGGAGACCCTGCCCGGGCCTTGCTGGGCGAGAGGGCGACTCCTGCTTCGATTGCGCGGGTGAACGCCCAGTACGGCTTCGACCAGCCGCTCACCGTGCAGTATCTCCGGTACATCAGCGAGATGGCTCGAGGAAATTTCGGCGACTCACCTCGTACGGGCGAGCCGGTGCTGGGCACCTTCCTGGACCGATTCCCGGCCACCGTTGAGCTGTCCATCGCCGCCTTGTTGTTCGCGGTGGTGCTCGGGATTCCACTCGGGTACGTGGCGGCCAAGCGTGCCGGCGGGATCGTGGACACCGTGATGGTCTCGGGTTCCCTGGTGGGGGTGGTGATTCCGGTGTTCGTGCTGGCCTATCTGTTGAAGCTCGTCTTCGGTGTCGGGCTGCCCGGTCCATTGGGGGTCCTGGCGGTGCTGCCCACCTCGGGCCGACAAACCGCAACGATCGAGGCGACGCACTACACGAACTTCTATGTGCTGGACGGGTTGATCACCCGCGAGTTCGACGCTGCCGCCGATGCCGTGCTGCACCTGGTGCTGCCCGGTATTGCGCTGGGCTCGATCCCGTTGGCGATCGTGGTCCGGATGACGCGCGCTGCCGTGCTGGAAGTGCTGAACGAGGACTACGTACGAACCGCGCGGGCCAAGGGCCTCATGCAGTTCCTGATCACGCGCCGACACGTGCTGCGCAACGCCTTGCTGCCGGTGACGACGGTGGTCGGCCTGCAGACCGGCGCGCTGCTGGCCGGGGCGGTGTTGACCGAGTCGGTGTTCGCCTGGAACGGCATCGGGTCCTATCTCTTCGCCGCGATCACCAACCTCGACTTCGCCGTCCTGCAGGGCTTCATCATCTTCATCGCGATCCTGTACGCGATGGTCAACCTGGCCGTCGACCTGTTGTACGGCGTCATCGACCCGAGGATTCGTGCCGCATGAGCGCCACCGAGACACAGCCAGACCGTCCGGCCTCCCTCGTCGAGGCGATGGGTACGCGGACCGAAGACGAACAGGGCACCAGTCTGTGGGCCGGTGCCGCCAAGCGGCTGATCAAGAACCCGGCTGCCATTGCCGGTGCGGCGATCATCGTGCTGTTCATCCTGGTCGCGGTGTTCGCCGATCTGCTGGCCCCGTACGATCCGGCGAAGAGTCAGTGGATCAGCGAGGTGAGCACCTCCCGCGTGCCCGGGCCGTCGCCGGGCCACCCGCTGGGCCTGGACCCGTTCGGTTCGGACCTGCTCACCCAGTTGATCTTCGGTGCCCGCCAGTCGCTGCTGATCGGCGTCGTCTCCACCCTGTTGGGTCTGCTCGGTGGCGCTCTCCTGGGTGGGCTGGCCGGCGCGTTCGGCGGCTGGGTGGACCTGTTGGTGATGCGTGTGGTCGACATCTTGTTGTCCATCCCATCGCTCCTGCTGGCGGTCTCGGTGGCCGCCGTCGTGGGCCGGACGCCGACGGCGCTGATGGTGGCCATTGCGGCCGCCCAGGTGCCGATCTTCGCGCGCTTGTTGCGTGGATCGATGCTGGCCCAACGCGGACAGGACTACGTGCTGGCTTCGTTCTCGTTGGGGCTGCGGCGACGCACCATCGTGATGAGTCACGTGCTGCCCAACTCGCTGGGTCCGGTGCTCGTGCAGGCCACCCTGACGTTGGCCACTGCGATCATCGAAGTGGCCGCACTGTCGTACCTCGGCCTCGGTGCTCCCGACCCGACCGTGGCCGAATGGGGTCGGATGCTGGTCAAGGCGCAGGAGCGGCTCGCCCAGGCGCCCCAACTGACGCTGCTGCCGGGTGCCTGCATCGCGGTGACCGCTCTCGGTTTCACTCTGCTGGGTGAAGCACTGCGTGAGGCGCTCGACCCGAAGTCGAGGAGATGATCATGAACGCTCCCCAGTCCTCGTCCGATCCGCTGTTGTCGATCCGGAACCTCGACGTCACCTTCGGCCGTGGCGACAAGGAGACCCGCGCGGTCGACGGGGTTTCCTACGACGTGCCGGCCGGCACCATCGTCGGCGTGGTGGGGGAGTCCGGCAGCGGCAAGTCGGTCACCTCGCTGGCGGTGATGGGTCTGCTGCCGCAGCGCGGTTGCCGTACCTCCGGTGAGATCCTGTTCGACGGAGTCAATCTCCTGGGCCGCTCGGATGCGGAGATGTCGCGCATCCGGGGCAAGGAGATCGCGATGGTCTTCCAGGACCCGATGAGCTCACTCAACCCGGTCGTGCCGGTGGGCACGCAGGTGACTGAGGTGCTCCGGACTCACGAGAAGGTCTCGGCGGCCGAGGCCCGCGACCGGGCGGGGGATCTGCTGAAACGGTGTGGGATCCCCGATCCCCTTCGACGGTTGAAGGAATACCCGCACCAGCTGTCGGGTGGCATGCGTCAGCGGGCGATGATCGCCATCGCGCTGGCCTGCAAGCCGCGCCTGCTGATCTGTGACGAACCGACCACGGCGCTGGACGTGACGATCCAGGCGCAGGTGTTGGAGCTGCTGGCGGAGTTGGTGTCTGATCTTGGTACCGCCATGATCATGATCACCCATGACCTCGGAGTGGTGGCTGGGCTGTGTGACCACGTGAACGTCATGTATGCCGGCCGTATCGTCGAGTCCGCGCCTCGTCGGGAGCTGTTCGCCAATCCTCAACACCGCTACACCCAGGGCCTGCTGCACTCGATCCCGCGACTGGACCATCCGCGGGGTGCACCGCTGCAGCCGATCCCGGGCACGCCCCGCGACACCGTCGCCTGGGACAAGGCCTGCGCCTTCGCTCCTCGTTGCCGGTATGTCACCGAGGAGTGCGTGACGCCGGAGATCGATCTGGACGAGTTGTCGGCCGGCCATCAGGTGCGCTGCGTGCATCCCGCCACCCGGGCCGAAACCATTGCCGACGGATCGGCTGCGACCGCACAGGAGGCCACGGCATGAGTAGTCCGGTCGAGCGACCCGAGGCGGCCGCCACGCTGGCGGATCAAGGCACCGAGGGTGGAAATCTGTTGACGGTCCGTGGGCTGAAGGTGCACTACCCGATCAGGAAGGGTCTCGTCTTCGACCGTACGGTCGGCCACGTCCAGGCTGTCGATGGTGTTGATCTTGATGTGCCACGCGGTCAGACGTACGGTCTGGTGGGGGAGTCCGGCTGTGGCAAGTCGACCCTCGGTCGCGCCCTGCTGCAATTGGAGGATGCCACTGCGGGCAGTGTTGACTTCGACGGCACCGAACTGACCAAGCTCTCTGGTGAACGGCTGCGGGTGCTGCGTCGCCGGATGCAGATGGTCTTCCAGGACCCGATGGCCAGCCTCGATCCGCGGCAGAGTGTGCAGAGTCTGTTGATCGAACCCTTGCGGGTGCATGGCCTGGCGCCGGCCGATGTCGAGGAGTTCGGCCCGGACTCACCCTCGTCCCACCTGGCGAAGGCCGCCGCGATGCTGGAGGTGGTCGGTCTGCCACGAGCCAGCCTGGCGAAGTATCCGCACGAGTTCTCCGGTGGTCAGCGCCAGCGGATCGGCATCGCGCGGGCGATGATCCTCAACCCCGATCTGGTGATTGCCGATGAGCCGGTTTCGGCCCTCGACGTCAGCGTCCAGGCCCAGGTGATCAACCTGCTCGAGCATCTGCAGGATCTCTTCGGGCTGACGTACGTGGTGATCGCGCACGATCTGGCCGTCGTACGCCACATCTCCGATCGGATCGGGGTGATGTATCTGGGGCACATCGTCGAGGAGGCCGACGCCGACACGTTGTACGCCGAGCCGATGCATCCGTACACCCTGGCGTTGATGTCGGCCATCCCGGTGCCGGACCCGGTCCTTGAGGACTCCCGTGAGCGGGTGCTGCTGGCCGGCGACCTGCCCTCCCCGGCCAACCCGCCGGCCGGCTGCCGATTCCACACCCGCTGTCCCTTCGTGCAGGATGACTGCCGCACCGTCGTCCCCGAACTGCGCGTCCTCGGACCCCGCAAGGTTGCCTGCCATCACGCCGAGGAGATCCACCAGCAGGCAGCCGTCACCGTCATCGACGGCACTGACTGATCACCGCCAGTTCAAGCCGAGCATGCCAGGTGTGCGTGCCGGGACCGGCCTCGTGGCAGGCACCGTCGCCCAGGTCCACCATGGCGACGGCGCCGGGAGGAATCGTCGCAGTGACATGGAGTTGATCATGGTCGAGGCGCCAGGAAACGGCGTACTCTCCGTGACGAGTGGTGTACGAGGCCTGCGCCGAGGTCAGATCACCGCAGGGCCTCGGGCGGACGAGCAGCCGGGTGAACGCCAGATCATCAGGCGCCAGCCCCAGGCCGGCCACGTGGGTGAAGAACCAGTTGTCGAGGGCGCCGTTCATGAAGTGGTTCTGACTGATCCCGAAGGTGGGTCCGTCCCATCGCTCGGTCAGTGCGGTCGCACCATGATCAAGCATGTAGCCATAACTCGGCTTCTCACGC
Organism: Propionibacteriales bacterium; assembly: GCA_030453285.1. Lineage (GTDB taxonomy): Bacteria > Actinomycetota > Actinomycetes > Propionibacteriales > Propionibacteriaceae > Carbonicoccus. Next base: position 952 of record JAKDKP010000195.1, on the reverse strand, counting down.
CACTGACTGAGCGCAAACAGTGTCTCGTGCCGGTCGTGGCTGCTCAGCACCTCGACCACCGCCGCAATGCCGACCTCACCGATCAGTGACAGGTCGGCCTCGGCCTCGAGTTGATCACACAACCGGTCGACCACGGTGTCGGTGAGCGCGTCGGGCACCAGGTCCGACTGCAGTCCGATGGCCAGTTCGGCGGTCGACCCGGTGCCGACCGTCCCGTCGGCGGAGACGAAGCGTTCGGTCAGGGTGTCGACCAGATCGGTGGCCTGAGCCCGCAGTTCGGCGGCCTCCTCCTGATCGGTACCGAGCACCTCGACAGTGTCGGCAAGCCTCACCAGGGCACGCGCCAGGACCGCGGTCGCCACCAGGGGTACGTGGCGGAAGTTGGTCCCGTCCCAGTCGCCCAGCCCGTTCACCACCAGGCCATCGACCCGTCCGTCCAGCAGATATCTCACGTATCGCCGTGCGGCCTCGACATTGTCGGCCAGGGCCGCGGTGTTCCCGTACGCCTTGTACAACTGCCAGGGGAGCAACACGATCGCCAGCCCCCAATTGGGGTCGCCGCGCCACGGGTCGGGGAACGGATCCCACTCCGGCACGTACAACGCGATGTGCCCCGACTCCTCCTGGGCGTCACGGGTGAGCTGCAGGCTGTTGGACAACAGCCGCCTCGCAGTCGTAGTTCCAGTTCAGCACTGCGAACATCAGATGCATCTGTTCGAGATAGCACAGCTTTTCCCGCTGCGGGCAATCGGTGAACACCGAGTACATGTTGGAGGTGATCGCCCGGCGGATCAGCTGATGCACGTCGTTGATCATGGTGTTCGAGCAGGTGAAACGACCGGTGCTGGGGGCGTCGGCCGCGATCACCCAACCACGCGCGGTCGAGGCGGTCGGCACCCAGCTCGTGCCGTCCAGTCCGGTGACCTCGAGATACCTCAGTCCGTTGTACAGG
>JAKDKP010000194.1 GCA_030453285.1 Propionibacteriales bacterium | reverse complement strand
CATGGGTACGATATCGCCTGTTCTGGCGCCGTGCTCGGAGTGGTCGTGGTGGCCTGCTGTCTGGTCGGGGCCTTCGGCCCGACCGGGGCGCGCTGCCTGGCGTGGGCTGCTGCCTGTGCGACCTGCTTCGGCTTCGCCTCCGCCCTGTTGCGTACGTTCACGCTCCTGATCAGGGCAAGCACTCCGTGGCTGTCGTCGATCATGATCACTGTGGTGATCGGGTTGATCATCGCCTATCTGGCCGGTGGCTGGATGGCCCAGCAGGCCTACGCGTCCGGGCCCGCCGAGGTGGTGATCAGCACACTGACCGTTGTCGATCCCCTGGTGGCCGTCGGCATCGGCCTGGTCGTGCTCGGCGAAGGCGCCGCGATCAGTCCTCTGGTCGGTGTGGCGATGGCCGCTGCCGCGGCCGTCGCCGCCGGCGGAGTGGTCACCTTGGCCAAGCACCATCCCGAAGCCGGCGCCGCCTTCGCCCACACCGCCCCCTGACCATGGCAACACCCGGGACGAACTCAAGCCTCAGCCCGCTGCTCCCGAAGACTCACCGGTGTCGGAGAAGGGCATGCTGGCGCGGACTGTCCACCAACCGCCTTCCTGGGTGCTGGTGAAAGTCCCGTTGAGGTCGCTCACGCGGGCCCGGAGACCCGCCAGGCCGACCCCCGATTCCGGTAGATCCAGCAGGCCGGCGGAGATTTCATTGCGGACTTCCACGACCACGTTGTCCTCCTCGACCGTCACCGACAGCCGGCATCGCCCGCCCGGAGAGCTGTGCTTGACGATGTTGGTGGCCGCCTCGCGGAGAATCGTCACGCCAGTGGGAAGCAATCCGGGAGGGATCCTGGTGCTGTCACCGTCAATCGACCAGTCGGGGTGGAATCCGAGGTCGGCAAGGTAGGAAACAACTCTTTGCAGCTCGGCAGAAAGTTCCAGGGACCCGATTCCGCCGCCGGGTGGAGCAGAAGGGCCGGCACCGGTGCCGTCATTGAGCAGCCGTACCAGCCGTCTCATCTCGGCCATCGCCGTACGGGACGACGCCGAGATCGCGGTGAGTGCCTCTCGATGGACATCGGGCTTGTCGCTGAGCTGGCCAACACTTGACTGCATGGCGATGCGGGTCAGCTCATGGGCCACCACGTCATGGAGTTCACGGGACACGACAAGCCGCTGCCTCTTGTTCTCCTCGACCAGGGCTTGTTCGCGTGCCCGAGCTGCGTCGTCCCACGCGGCGGCGGCGGCGCGTTCCCGTTGATGCCGTTGCACCAGGATCCTGATCGCGCGTCCCGGGATGAGGATGAGGATCATGATCGGAACGGGCCACAGCAGGCGGTCATCCACAGCGTCGTGCAGCACTCGCCAACCGATCTCCCACGCTAAGGAACTGACGACCATGATGCTCAGCGGAACGGTGGTGACGGCGTACGAGGCCAGGGCAAGGATGATGGCGCCCACGAGCAGTGCGGCAGCCTCCTGCTGGAGGAACAGCCCGCCGACCAGCGTCACGGCGAACGGAGCCAACGTCCAGGCGGGCCGCCACGCCAGGGTCAGAATGGTGCCCAGGTACCCGAGCGTGTAGGCGACTTTTCCGAGCACCAGTGCGGTCGCCGTCGTGCCGGCTGACATCGCGATGGCGGTCAGGTCCTCCAGGGCGAAGACGGCGAAGATGACCACCAGTGCCCATCTGAGAAGGATCGGGAACCCGCCCTGTGCGTTCAGGTCACGACTCCAAGACGCAAGGCTGAAACGACGAGCTCGACTCGGCCGCGGACGGTGAACTTCCGCATCAGTCCCACGAGGTGGTACTTCACGGTTGTCTCCGAGATGTACATGTCCGCCGCGATCTCCCGGTTGCTCATTCCTTGACATAGGCGTTCCAGAACCTCCTTCTCGCGTTCGGTGACGTGCAGTTCCTCGGCTCCACGGGAGCTGTCCGACGTGGCGCCGAGATCCTGGAGTTTGGCGATGAGGTGGTGGGTCACCGCCGGGTCGATCGGACGGTCGCCGGCGACGACCCCCTTGACGGCATCGATGATCTGGGCCGGGTCGGCGTCCTTCACGACGTATCCGGATGCTCCGGCCACAAGGCTGTCGATGACGAACGTGTCGGCGACATGGCCAGTGACGACGAGAATTCGCGCCGGCAGGTTCTCTTCGACGATGCGTCGGGTGGCCTCGACTCCGTCCATCCCGGGCATCTGCAGATCCATCAGGACCAGATCGGGGTTGAGCTCGCGGACCTGATGTATGGCGGCTTCCCCGTCGGAGGCTTCCCCGACGATGATCATCTGGTCATCGGTGGTGAGATAGGTTCGCAGTGCCCCGCGGACGAAGGCTTCGTCGTCAACGATCAACACGCTGATCGGACGCGAGGTCCCCTCTGCGGGGAGCGACTCCTGCTGGCCGACATCGTCAGGCATCGGTCGTTCACCTCCTCCGGTCACACGGTTTGGTCAGGAACTGTGCCTGCGGTCGTGGAATCTTGGTGGACCCGACCCGTAGCGGTGCCAGACGCCGGAGTCGGCCACCGATCGTACGCGCTGGACGAGCAAGCGTGGCCGCGCGCTGACCGAAAGAACGTGCCCTGATGGCGACCGAGCTTCGACGATGCGCGCGCCTCACCGGTCCGCCAGGAGTTCGACCATCGGCTTGCGCCATGCCGAACGGGCCGCGATGAGGAGAGCGGTGGACATCCCGAGAAGGGCGGCGCCGATCAGCAGCAGTGTCGGACCGAGGGAGAACCCGATCTCGGTGACGCTGCGTTGATGCGTTCTCAGGGCGAAGGCGAGCAGTCCGTACTGGATGCCGATGGGGATGAGCGCGATGACGACTGCGCTGACGGTGATGATGACGGCCTCCAGAACCATCGTGAGATCGGTGCTGGATCGAGTGGCGCTGGCGCTGCGGAGGGTCACGATGTCTTCGGTGTGCTGCTTCGCGGCCATGACCACGACGGCGATGCTCCCCACTGTGGAGATCACCCCGACGGGCGACAGGAGAATGATGCCCTCGAACGTGTTCAAGGACGTGCCCTGCGGTGAGACGTTGGCGGCGGTGGCGCTGATCATGCCGAACGTTCCGAACAGTCCGATCCCCAAGGTCAGCGGCGCCACGGTTCCAGCCGAACCCGCGATGCGGGCGATGGCCAGGTGACGCGCCACCCGCCAGGCGGGAGCCGACGTGGCGAAAGGGAACGTCCATGCCCGGATCACCAGTGGAAGGAGCCACGGAGCTGCCAGGGCCGACATCAGGACGAGTGCCTGGCCCAGGGGCAGCGTCACCACGACCGCAAGGATGGCCTCCTTCACCTTGACGACACCGGCCAGACTGGAGAACAGGGGCAGGACGAAGACGAGGAAGACCGTCGTGACGATCACGAGGTACGCACGCCCGGGGCGCGTGACGAGTTCTGGTGCCGAACGCAGCACTGTTGGGGAGCGCTGCGCCGCCTGCCAAGCGGGGACGATCGATGCCGCGACAGCCAGAACGGCAAGGACGGCGACCGTGCCGAGCACTGCCCAGAACGAGTGGACCACCGGCAGTGGATCTGCTCCAGGGGCGCCAACGCTGATCAGGAGGTTGTTGATCCCGTCCTGGAAGGGCAGGGCGATGAGCACTCCGGCGACGACTGAACCGCAGCACACCACGACCGCTTGGATGAGGATCATGCTGGTGACCTGCAAGGGTGATGCTCCGCCGAGGCGCCACAGTGACTGCGTCACCGCCGTGTGAGTGGTCACTCCGGACAGGACGATGCCGAGGATGACGACAGCGGGAATCCCCGAGAAGAGCAGCATGTTCGTCCCCAACGTGACGTACTCGCCCTTGTTGCTGTCGAGTGCAGGGAAGAATGCCGACGGTGCCTCGTTCACCGCCACGATGAAGTTCAAACACCACATGATGAAGACCGACACCGCGACCGAGACGATGGCTGCAGCGCTCCACACCCAGACGTTGCGGCCGATGTCTCGGACGGCGATGGCCCATGTCGACCTAGCCATCGTGCACCGCCTCGGACGTGGTGGGTGCCGGCGCAGACTCCACCAGTTGCTGGGTGGTGGGCTGGTGAATTTCGCGAACCAGCTGCCCGTCTCGCATCACGAGTGCACGATCTGCCTGGACGCCGGCCTGGAGGTCGTGCGTGACCAGTACCACCGATGTGCCACTGCGTGCCAGGAGGCGGAATTGTTCCAGCACCAACCCGGTCGATGCCGTGTCCAGCGCTCCGGTGGGTTCATCGGCGAGAACGATCGTTGGTGGTGCATACAGGATGCGCGCAAGGGCCACTCGTTGCTGTTCGCCGCCAGACAGTGTGCTCGTACGGTGCCCCAGTCGGTCCCCGAGCCCCAGTTGCTTCAGCACCCCCACCGCTCGGCCCTGATCGATTCGCGAGCGCGCGAATCTGCTCGGGAGCAGGACGTTCTCGATGATCGGGAGAGACGGCACAAGGTTGAGCGACTGGAAGATCACTCCGACTCCACGACGGTGCACCCTTGCTATCGCCGCCTGTCTGGCTCGCGTGATGTCGGTACCGAGGAGCATCACCTGACCGTCCACGGGGCGGGCAAAACCGGCCAACGCGTGGAGCAACGAGGATTTCCCACTTCCTGACGGACCCACAACCGAAATGAACTCTCCCGGATAAACTGTCGTCGAAACGCCACGTAACGCATGCGTCGACCCCACACCTTTTCCGGCCTGATACGAGACCCACACGTCATGAACTGACGCTGTTGGGTCGATACGTGTGGCAGTCATGGCTTCATCTCCGTGAGTTGAATGTGTCGGCTGATCTTGAGCCGAACGTTCTTGTGATTCCAACTGTGCCGCGGCCCGGGAGGCGCAGACACCTTCAATCGGTCGGACTGTCCACATCCGATCGGACGGGCCCAGCACGAAACGCGCATCGTGTCAACCCTCCGTTCCGTCGGACTCAGGCGTTCCGTGGCACGCACCAGCAGCCCTTGTGCCCAACCTGTCTGGCTCCGGCACCCGACTTGCACGTCGGAGCCGGGCAGGAGGCCGTCGATAGTCGACCGTGTCGAAGTTCGTTGAAGGCCCCGGCTCATGGCAGGAGATGACCCAAGTGCCTACTGAGTTCAATGGCGTCGACCAGCCGATCGGGCTGATCTTGTTTGGCCGAGTGGGAAGGCCATCCGTGACCGTCCGCTTCCAGCTCACTCGAGGACAGAGTTGCACCGAAGATGCCTAGACCTGGGTTCACCATTCTGGAAAGTCCATCCCTGTGGACAACTCGACACTATTTCGTGGCACCATCCACAGATTGTTCTGAGGCCGGTGTTTTGTCAGTGCCGGCCATTAATGTAAGGACATGACCAGCACCGCCAGCCTCCTCACCCCGACACCGATCCACGGTGTCGGGTACGAGTTGCTGGACCAAGCGCGCACCCTGCACCAAACCCAGACCCGGGCCGAGGCGGACTTGTTGGCGGTCGCGGCCCAGTACGCCGACGTGCATCCGCCGGGGCATGAGTACGACACCGTCGCCTGGGACACCCGGTTCGGCACCCACGGCGTCGCGT
>JAKDKP010000193.1 GCA_030453285.1 Propionibacteriales bacterium | reverse complement strand
GCCAAGTCGGCTGACCTTCGCCATTCGTACGGGTTCGGAATCCGGCTCGGGGGCGTCAGGTGAGCGGTCGGATACCGCCGGCCGTCGGACCGTCGGCGTAGGGGCGTGGTCGGCCTGGTGGTGCGCTTCGTCGATCGGGGTGGCCGAGGGGTCGACTGTCGGGTCGGGGCCTTCGCTGCCACGAGTTTCTGACATGGTCATGCATTCTCCCTGTTGGCGGCCGATCTGTCCTGTCCGGACCTGACGGTGGCCTCCTCGCTGCTGCGGGGAGGCCACCTGACCTGCTCAGCAGTGACCAATCACTTCAGCGCATCGATGGAGGCCGCAACCTTGGTCCGCAGCTCGGTGGGCAACGGTGCGAAGCCCTGCTCCTCCAGTGCGGCCTGGTTCTCCTCGCTGACCATGTAGCTCAGGAAGTCCTTGATCAGGGCACCCTGCTCGGGGTCCTTGTTCTCGGAGCAGGCGATCTCGTAGGTCACCAGGATCAAGGGGTAGGCACCCTCGGACAGGTCGGAGTACTTCAGGTCGAGGGCGAGGTCATTGCCCTGGCCCTTCGCCTCGGCGTCGTTGACCGCCTTGCCGACCGACTCGGCGTTCAGCTCGGCTGGGCCGGAGCCGGTGTCGAGCTTGGCGATCGCGAGATCGTTGTCCTTGGCGTAGCTCCACTCCATGTAGGAGATGGAGTTGGGGGTGGAGTTGACGGCCTCGGCGACACCGGCCGACTTCGCCTTGCCCTCGCCGGCCTTGGTCGGCCAGGTCTTGGACGGCTCGTAGGTCCAGTCCTTCTCGGCGGTCTTGGACAGGAACTTCTGGAAGTTCTCGGTGGTGCCGGACTCGTCGGAGCGGAAGAAGGTGGCGATCTCGGTGTCGGGAAGCGTGACTCCGCTGTTCGCCTCGGCGATCTTCGGATCGTTCCACTTGGTGATCTTGCCGTCGAAGATCTGCGAGATCAGCGAAGGCGTCAGGGTCAGTCCGTCGACACCCTCGACGTTGAACGCCACCGCGATCGGGCCGACGACCATCGGGAGGTTCCAGGCGTCCGAGCCACAGTTGGCCTTGGCGGCGTCGACCTCAGAGGTGGACTCGCCCTCCTTGGCCTCGGACTTCAGGGCGGAGTCGGAGCCGGCGAACTGCACCAGGCCGCCGTTGAACGCCTTGATGCCGTTGCCCGAACCGGTCGGGTTGTAGTTGATGGTCGCCTTGTTGCCGCAGAGCTCGCCGTACGCGGCCATCGTGGACTCGAAGGCCACCTGCTGCGCCGACGAGCCTTCGGCGCTCAGCTTGCCACCGGGGCAGGCGTAGTTGCCGGTGCCGCCGGCGGAGCTGCCCGGTCCGGCGGGCTCGCCCTCCTGCGGTGCGGCGGAGTTGGTGCACGCGGCCAGGCCGAAGACACCGGCGGCCAGGATGGTGGCCGTCTTGGCGAAGCGGTTCATCGTCACGATGGTGTGTCCCTTGTCGATCGAGGGGGTCTTCCCCTGTGGTTGGTGATGGTGACCCGACCCCGGCGTCGGGTTCGCGTACCGCAAGCGGTCGTCGTGCACCACCTGTCTCTGCGGAAGCTAGGCAGGCGACATGTCCGACGGGGCGTGCGGAGGTTAACGGTCGATGAATCGTTGTCCGACTCACCCGTTGTCGGGTTGCGCTCAGCCGTGGCGCAGTGGCTCGGACGCCTCCACCGTGCCGTCCGAACCGAGGTGGATGACCGCGCAATGAGTGGTGCCGAAATGGCGCCAGGGCAGGTCGAGTGCGGTCAGCACGTCGGGGATGGTGGGGCGATGGATGCACACCGCCGCCGGTCGGCCGCTGCGGGACGCCTGTTCGCGGAGCCGCGCGATGGCAATCCGGGTCGCTTGCGGATCGGCTGCGGTTCGGGTCTCGGTGAGTTCATCGATCGTGATCACCGGAGTGCCCAGGTGGCGTGCGTACGGAGTGAGGGTGGCCACGCAACGTCGCCACGGCGAACTGGACAGGTCGAGCACGCCGTACGCCGACAGCAGGCGAGCCAGTCGTTGGGCCTGCCGGCGGCCATGGGTGGTGAGCGGACGGGTGGCCTCCTCCCCGTCTCCGTCCGCACGTGCCCAGTCCACGCGCGACATTGCCTTGGCGTGGCGTACGACCAGCAACGGGGTCGTGGCTGGCGCTGTCAAGGCCTGGTCGAGCAGGTGCCGGTGGGCCTCGTGACTCAGCCGGCGACGGGCTTCGGTGACCGGGACGAAGGCCACCTCGTCGACCTCGTCGTCGGCGGTACGAGGCGCCTGGTCCAGGACATGTCCGACCCACCAGTCGACCACCTTGGGGCCGCGGGGGGACTCGTACGAGATCCGGTCCAGCGGGTGGCCCAACCGGATCGTCAGTCCGGTCTCCTCCAGCACCTCGCGGACCGCGGCGACCGGGGCCGGCTCCTTGGCCTCCAGGGTCCCCTTCGGCAGGGTCCACTCCCCGCCGTACCGCTCCTGCCTGATCATCGCCACCGCCCGTCGGCGGCCCGTTCCCCGCAGCACCACCGCACCTGCCGCGGCGATCGCCCGATCACGCGCGACCATGATCAACTTCCGCCATCAGGCCCAGACATCGGACGCCGACATCAGGCCGTGGCCCCTCGAGTGCGTCGACCGAGTCGGTCGATCAGCACGGCCTGCATGTCGTCCAGCGGGCGCCCGTCGGCGTCGAGGGTGCGTTCGTGCCATTCCCCGTCGCCGTCGAGTTGCCAGGAGGCGGTGCGCTCGTCGAAGGCCACGTCGAACAGATCGGTGATCTGGCGTACATGTCGTGGGTTGGTGATCTGGGCCAGGGTCTCGACACGACGGTCGAGGTTGCGGTGCATCAGGTCGGCCGACCCGATGCCCACCGAGGTCTGACCGCCGTTGGCGAACACGAACAGCCTCGAGTGCTCCAGGAACCGGCCAAGGATGGATCGTACGCGGATGTTGTCGCTGAGCCCGGGCACGCCGGGACGGATGGTGCAGATCCCGCGCACCCACAGATCCACCGGCACACCAGCCTTCGAGGCATGGTACAGCGCATCGCTGATCGTCTCGTCGACCAAGGAGTTCACCTTGATCTTGATGAACGCCGGTCGGCCCTGCTCGTGTTCGGCGATCTCGTTGTGGATTCGATCGATCAGCCCGTTGCGGATGCCGTACGGGGAGACCAGGAGTCGGCGGTACTGGGTCTCGGCCGACATCCCCGACAGCCGGTTGAACAGTCGGCCGACGTCCTCGGTGACGATCGGGTTGGAGGTGAGCACCCCCATGTCCTCGTACAGCCGGGCGGTCTTGGGGTTGTAGTTGCCGGTGCCGATGTGCACGTAGCGGCGGAGCCCCTCGGGCTCCTCCCGGACCACCATCGACAACTTGCAGTGCGTTTTGAGTCCGACCACGCCGTACACCACGTGGCAGCCGGCCTGTTCGAGCTTCCGGGCCCAGGCGATGTTGGCCTGCTCATCGAAACGCGCCTTGATCTCGACCAGCACCAGCACCTGCTTGCCGGCCTCGGCGGCATCCACCAGGGCGTCGACGATCGGGGAGTCGCCGGAGGTGCGGTAGAGCGTCTGCTTGATCGCCAGGACGTGCGGGTCTGCGGCCGCCTGCTCGATGAACCGTTGCACGCTGGTGGCGAACGAGTCGTACGGATGGTGCAGCAGCACGTCACGCTGCTTGATCGCGGCAAACATGTCGGCCGGCTTGGCAGTCTCCACCTCGGCCAGGTCGGGGTGGGTGATCGGCAGGAAGGCGGGGTACTTCAGCTCCTCGCGATCCAGATCGGCGACCGAGAACAGACCACGCAGGTCGAGCGGCCCGGGCAGTCGGAACACCTCACGCTCGGTGATGTCGAGCTCCGACATCAGCAACTCGAGCATCTTGTCGTCCATGTCGTCCTCGACCTCGAGGCGGACCGGGGGGCGGCCGACCTTGCGGCGCAGCAACTCCTTCTCGAGGGCGAACAGCAGATTCTCCGCGTCGTCCTCCTCCACCTCCACGTCCTCGTTGCGGGTCACGCGGAAGGTGTGATGGCCGACCACCTGCATGCCCGAGAACAGTTGATCAAGGTGGCGCGCGATGACGTCCTCCAGCGGCACGAAACGGCCTTGGGAGAGTTGCACGAACCTGGGCAGCACGGTCGGCACCTTGACCCTGGCGAACTGGCGGACGCCGGTGCTGGGATTCTTGACCAGCACCGCCAGGTTGATCGACAACCCCGAGATGTACGGGAAGGGGTGCGAGGGATCGACCGCCAGCGGCGTGAGCACGGGGAAGATTCGGTCGGCGAAGAGGTTCCGCATCCGGTGCTTCTCGTCGTCGGTGAGCTCGTCCCAGCGCAACACCTCGATGCCCTCGGCGGCCAGGGCCGGGCGGATGTCGTCACTGAAGGTGCGGGCGTGCAGGTCGACCAGCGCACGGGTGCGTTCCAGGATGGCTTCGTGCACTTCGCGTGGCATCAGACCGCTGACACCGGGGACGGCCACTCCGGCAGCGATCCGGCGATTCAGTCCGGCCACCCGCACCATGTAGAACTCGTCGAGGTTGCTGGCGAAGATGGCCAGGAAGCGGGCCCGTTCCAGCAGGGGTATCCGGACCCGGTCGCGCGCCAGATCGAGCACCCGGTTGTTGAAGTTCAGCCAACTCAGTTCGCGATCGAGGTAGCGACCGGCGGGCAGGTCATCGGCGGGTTCACGCTCGCGATCGGCCGCGGAGGTGGGGAAGGTGACGTCCATGCGGGCGGGGCCTCCTGATCAGGTCGCCGGGATGCGGTACATCACATCACGGCTGACGACGGTGAAGCCACTGCGCTCATAGAGAGTTCTGGCGCGAACATTGTCTCCCTCGGTGTACAGCTCGACGGTGGACAGGCCGGCGTCGAACAGGTGATCAAGTCCGGCCTCGAGCAGCAGCCGACCGAGACCCCGCCCGGCCGCGTCCGGGCTGACACCCAGCACGTACACCTCGCCGGTGTCGGTGCCGGGCGGACTGATCTTGGTCCAGTGGAAGCCGAGCATGGTGCCGTCGGTCGGGCCACCGGAACTGTCGATCGCCACCAGGAAGCCGGCCGGGTCGAACCAGTCCTCGGCCATCCGGGCGGCCAGATCGTCGGCTGTCAGGCGACCTTGCTCGGGGTGATCGGCAAAGACGCGGGCGTTCAGCGCCACCCACGCTCGGTCGTCGCTGCCCGGTTCGAACGGGCGTACCGCGATCCCCGGCGGTGGTGGCGATGACGGGGCGGACCGGTCGAGGTCGCGACCCATCAGCAACAGTTCCCTGACGGCGGTGGCGCCCAGCGAGGCGGCCAGGCCGGCGGCGGCAGCGACGTTGCCGAACGCCCACCAGGAAGGTGGCGCCGACGAGATGCTCGCGGCCCGGGCGAGCAGGCCGTGGGCCAACCCGTTGAGGCGATGCTTGGGGTCGACGAACAGCTGCCCGGTGCCCTCCTTCACCTGGGCGTAGCCGATCAGGCTGCCGTTGGTGCGGACCAGAAGGTCGTTGAGCAACAGGGGGGTGGCTGCCCCGGCTCGGGTGAGGGCCCGCAGGCCGGCCTGGGTGAGCGGCGGCGGGTCGTCGACGGTGTGGCAGCGCTGGGC
>JAKDKP010000192.1 GCA_030453285.1 Propionibacteriales bacterium | reverse complement strand
CGGACAGATGGAAGTCGGGCAGTCGTCCGTACAACACGCCATCGGGGTTGAACACCTCGCCGTGACGCAGCAGGTGTACCACGGTCCGTCCACTCGCGGCGCCGTCCACGGGACCGTCCGTCATCGTCTCCCCCATCGCTTGGCTGGTGTCGGGGTCCATTCTGCCCGCTGGTCGAGGAAATGTGGTCATCGAGTCGTACGGGTGGAGGCCGCTGCCGCAGCGGCACGTGCCGCAGCCGGCAATGCGGAGGTGATCCGGTCCAGGGCGGCGTCGTCATGAGCCGCGGAGAGGAACCAGGCCTCGTACGCGCTCGGTGGGAGGTGGACCCCCTGGTCGAGCATGCCGTGGAAGAAGGCCGCGTACGCACCGGTGTCGGTGAGTTGGGCGGTCGCGTAGTCGGGCACCGCGGTGACCTCCTCGGGGGTGAAGAAGACCGAGAAGAGGGTGCCGTCCGACTGGATGACGTGCGGCAGGCCGGCGGCGTCAAAGGCCTCGGTGACGGCGACGGTGATGATGCCGGCGGCTCGACCGATGTGCTCGTACACCTCACCGGTGGCCAGCCGGAGTGTGGTCAGTCCGGCCGTGGTGGCGACGGGATTTCCCGAGAGGGTGCCGGCCTGGTAGACGCCACCGACGGGCGCCAGATGCTGCATCAGCTCGGCCCGTCCGCCGAACGCGGCCGCCGGGAATCCGCCGCCCATCACCTTGCCGAAGGTCATCAGATCTGCGGCAACCCCGTCGATGCCGAAGTGGCCGGTGCGGGTGACCCGGAAGCCAGTCATCACCTCGTCGGAGATCAACAGCGCCCCGTGCTCATGGCAGGTCCGCAGCAGGAACGCGTTGAACCCTTCGCCGTCCACCTCACCGGGCGGGACGACGCCCATGTTGCCCGGGGCGGCCTCGGTGATCACACAGGCGATCTGGTCGCCGTGCTCGGCGAAGACGGCGGTGACGGCCGCTCGATCGTTGTACGGCACGACGATGGTGTCGGCGGCGGTGCCCGCGGTGACCCCCGGCGTGCCGGGCAGTGAGAGGGTCGCCACACCGGAGCCGGCCTCGGCGAGCAGAGAGTCGGCGTGGCCGTGGTAGCAGCCGGAGAACTTGACGATCCTGTCCCGGCCGGTGGCGCCACGCGCCAGGCGCAGGACACTCATCGTCGCCTCGGTGCCGCTGTTGACGAGGCGCACCTGTTCGACCGGCGTGCGGTCGACGATCGCTGCGGCGAGTTCGACCTCGGCCTCGGTCGGGGCACCGAACGAGGTGCCGTTGGCCGCCGTACGGGCGATCGCGTCGATCACCTCGGGGTGGGCATGGCCGAGCAGCATCGGACCCCACGAACCGATCAGGTCGACCAGATCGTTGCCATCCACGTCGATCAGGTGGGCACCCTTGGCGCTGGCGATGAACCGCGGCGTGCCACCCACCGAGTTGAACGCCCGGACCGGCGAGTTCACCCCACCCGGAGTGAGCTGCTGGGCGCGGGCGAAGAGCTCTCGGGAGCGGCTGTCGATCATGGCGCCATGCTAGTTGGGCCAGCGACGGTCAGTACCGCCAGCGTCATGACCCCGATCGGCCAACGTGCAAGCGCTCGGGTCCAGTGACACGACATCGCCTCGACCGCCTTCTGGTGCGCCAACGCGCCGTTGGATCGGTTCTGAAGTAGTCCGCGATCCCACGCCATGATCAGGCAGCGGCCTCAACGCCGGTCATCAGACTCGTCGTGCTGATCACATGCAATTTCCCATCCCCGTTCTGGATGATCAACATCCGTCTCTGCTCCCGGAGATGAGCGATCTGTACTCGTAGGGGTAGTACTTGGCTGCCGGGTTCTTCTTGTTGTACCTGACAATCCACCCGTCATCGGCATCCCAGGACGTGACGTACTCGACCACGATCATCGTGGCGACCCCTTCAGTCGTGCGGACTGCCGTGACCTCTGGTGCGGGGCGCACCGAAATGCGCATGCTGACGCCCTCTCCGTCCCCCAGTTTCCGATCCTCGGCCACGGATTCCTGATTCTTCTTCCACGCGTCCGTGGGCGCCATCCGACCAGCCGCCTTGGACTTCGGGTTCTCCATCGCCTCAGCGATGACGCCGGGGATTTCGCCCGGGGCGGTATCGAACTCCTTGGTGTCGGCCGGTATGAGTTCGGCGAAACCGTCCTTGCGTACGAAAGGCGGCACCTCGTCCTTCCCCACCCAGATCCTGGTGCACATTTGCCACGAGTCAGTGGTCGAGGTGCGCTGGTGCACGGTCAGCACACGGGTCTCGTCACCATTCTTCATCTGTGAGACGGCAAGGAAGACACGGGGAAAGTCTCCAGCCGCCACGGGAATGACGTCCGGGTCGATCAGGGTGGGCACCTCATCCGGTGCGGTCTTGAACTTGTTGTTCATCGACAGATGATGAACCGTTCCCTGGAGCATTGGCGCGGCTTCGATTCTGGCAATTGCTTTGACGTCGTACGACTTGGCTGCCTTGGCGTAGGACTCCTCGTAGCGCTTCAGGATCGCTGGTACGTCCGCCGCGTCCACGGTCGGCCTCGGTGGGGGTGTGGCGCTGATCGGCTTGGGCACCTGGACGCAGCCGGCGGCGCCGAACGCGACCGCCAGGCCGACGGCGGGAAGGGCTCTGCGGCTAATCATGAGTTCGCTCCGTACGTCGGGCCGCCCGCCGAGCCAACCTGGGCGGACGGTGGCTGAGGCGGTGCCGACAGAGGCAGGCCCATCTGTTGCGGCGGCGCAGGTTGCTGCGGAGGCCCCGGCGGTGGACCGGGAGGCACTGATGCCCCCGGGGGTGGCGCTGGATGCGCTCCCTGCTGCGTGGTCGCATCCGCCGAAGCAACCGCCGGAGTTTCCTGGACGGCCGCCGGAGTCTTCGGTGTCCGACGTCGGGTCAGGACGAAGGAGAGGATCCCGATCAGCAATCCCAACAGGCCTCCGATGGCGACCAGCAATGCCGTCTCGAACAGCCCTTCGATCACGAGCTTGAGTTTGGCGGTGGTGTCGAGCTCCGGCGACCCGTCAGCATTCATGATGACGAAGGAGTACCGGCCATCGACCATCTTCCAGTCCAACGCAGCAGATCCCTTGCCGGTGGTTTCAGCGACCCACCAGTCCAAGCCGTCGGGCCCGGGAATCTTCCGGTCCTCACCGCGGAGCTGAACCGTTCCGAAGCTACCGGGCGGCGACCAGCTCGAGATGGCCGTACGACTGCTGGCCGACAGGTAGTCCGACACATCATCGGTGTACCCAACGCCAACGAACACCGGCTTCTCCGAACGGCTGGTCACCTCCACCTGCAGAGTCGGGCCCATCACACTGAACAACCCGTCGCTGCTGACGACAGCCACACCATCACTGGTCCACTGCTGTTCGCCCAGCGGCACGCGACTGTCGCGTCCCACCAGCGCCATGACGCCGATCCCGACGACCAGGGCGATGACACCGCACAGGATCAGGATCGATCCCAGGACTCTGGACAGAATGCGCACGCTTCTCCTCGATTCGACACAGCGGTGGGGCAGAATTGCTCGCTATTGCTCGCTGGGGGGCGAGGCGAAGCCCAAACTATCCGAATCCCCGGCCAGACGCGCGTACGGCCGGGCTCGCCTGTGGACAACGGCAACCGGCGTGCCCGACCCGCGTCACGGCCCAGACCTGTTCCCGATCCGGAATCAGGCGGTGATCCACACGCTCGGCAACTCGCGCCGCCCCGGCCGCTGGGGAGCTCGGGTCTCGCCGGCGACCTGCCGACCCAGGCGCTCCACCAGTGACCTGGCAGACATCGACGGCCGCGACTGCCCGTACCGGCTGAGCAGGAGGCGCCCGCCGGGCGCGACAAGGTGCGTCATCAGGTGTTCCACCAACGCGGAGTGACGCTCGACCGGGATCACGTCGAGCAACATGTGCACCAGATCGAACCGTTGCCCAGTGGGATGCCGCCAGGTGGAGGCATCCCCCACCCAGAAATGATCGGCCAGCTGTGGATGCAGTTCCTGGGCACGCGCCACGAGTTCTGGTGCGATGTCGACGCCGTACGACGTCAGCACGACACCACGATCGGCTCCCCAATTGATCATGGACTGTGCGAGATGTCCGTTGGCGCAGCCAAGATCGAGGAAGGTGATCTCGTCACGGGTGGTGTCGATCGCGTCGGCCAGCACCCCTCGTACGGACTCCCATTCCTGTGCCGTGCCACCGAATCCGGAGCCCCCAGCCAGCGTGTCGGCGCGCAGATAACTGCCCACCAGGGTGCGGCGCAGATCGGCCATGCTCTGCTCGTACGAGATGGTGCGCCGTTCATGATCAGCCAGTTCCACCAGCTGGGCCAGGGCACCATCGCCCTGACCGCGCAACAGTTCGGCCGCGTCCACTGCGGGGCCGGTCCACCATTTGGCGTCCTTGCGATGCGTCCGCCACCCGGAGTAGGCGTTGCCGTCGATCCACAGCACGCAGTGCCGACGCCTCGCGTCAATGGCCAGCAGGTGCGTGCCCTGCCTACGGAAACCCATGCACTGCAAGGGAATTCGCAGGGCACTGTCATCCCAGACATCCTCGCCCGGCAGCCGCCCGTCGGACGGAATCACCCAGCGTCCCTGATCGGCGTACAGGGCAACCCGGGCCCCGGCCTCGAGGTCGGGATCCGCCACGAAGCACACCAGGGAGACTTTGGTAATGCGCGACCAACAGACGTCGTCGGTCTGGTCGAACCGTTCGGTGTCACGGACCAGCGCGGCCCAGTTCTGGAAGCCGAGTTCACCGGCCACCTGGTGTTGGGCGGTGGCCAGGGTGGAATCTGGTTGGGTTGCGTGCAAGGAGTCCAAGCGTTCCTTGGCGCGGCGACGGGCCTGCCCAAGGTGGATGGACGAACGTGAGTTGATCATGACGGTTCCCTCCGTTGCGCCGACGTCCGCTGGTCCGGCGAGAGAGACCGTTGAGGTCCATCAGGTGAGGGTTGATCGGGTGGGCTCGGCCCTTTCCGCGGACGGGTGGCACCCCAAGTGCGCGTCATGAGACTAGCACCCTGTGGAAAGTCCGTCGCCAGAGCTGGCCTTCCCCGCTACCGTTGACCAGGCGCCACTGTGGCGCAGAAACCCCATCACGGAAGGAAAAACTGTCATGCGCCTGCTCTCGCCCAAGCTGCTCAGCTGGGCGTCAGTTCTGGATGAGCTCACGCTCAACCAGGCCACCCTCGCTTCCACCCTCGACATCGTCCAGCCCTATCTCGCGCTGATGCCCGATGCCCACCTCGGCAAGGGAGCGACCGTTGGTTCGGTCATCCCCACCGATGGTGCCGTCATTCCCGCGGCGGTCGGCGTCGACATCGGCTGTGGGATGCGCGCGGTCCGGACTCAGTTCACCGCAGAAGATCTGCGTCGGCGCGCGGAGTCGGCTCCGCTGTCGGACCTGCGCGTCTCGATCGAGCGCAGCGTGCCGCTCTCGGCGGGGCGGCACAACAAGCGTGTCGAGGAGACCGCGGTGCCGCGGATCGCCGAGCTGGAGCAGTTGGCCGGTGACCTGTTGCCGACGATCGAGGAGCGCAGCGGCGGATGGCGCAAGCAGTTGGGGTCGTTGGGGTCG
>JAKDKP010000191.1 GCA_030453285.1 Propionibacteriales bacterium | reverse complement strand
CGGCGGCCTTGGCCGAATCGGTGATCGACTCCGGCCGGCTTGCGCCGGGGATCGGGATCACCGTGTCCGACAGGGACAACTCCCAGGCCAGGGCGACCTGCTGGGGTCCGACGCCGTGCGCCTCGCCAATCTCGGTGAACTCCGGGAAGTTGGTGCCCATGTCCTTCGAGCCCTTGCCGGTGCCGCCCAAAGGGCTCCACGGAAGGAAGGCGATGTCGTGCTCGGCGCAGTGCTTCAACTCGTCCAGCGAGGAACGGAACGTCGGCGAGAACTCGTTCTGCACGCTCGCCAGCCCGCCAGAACCCAGCACCTCGATGGCGACGTCGATCTCCTCGATGTTGGCGTTGGAGATGCCGACCGCCCTGATCTTGCCCTCGTCACGCAACGCGGCAAGGGTGCTGACCACTTCCCCGTACGGGAGGGTGCGGTCGGGGCGGTGGTACTGGAACAGGTCGAGCGTCTCGGTGCCCAACAGCTTCAGGGCCTTCTCGACCGCCGCCCGCAGGTACTCCGGGCTGGCGTCCCGGCCCCAGGTCTCGCCAGCGCCGCGGGTGATGCCGGCCTTGGTACCGACCACGACGTCATCGATCGAGGACCCGTACGACTGCAGGGCTGCGGCGATGATCTCCTCGTTGTGGCCCATCTCTGCGGCCGAGGGGGCATAGATGTCGGCGGTGTCGATGTAGGTCACCCCGGCGTCCAGAGCGGCGTGCACGGTGGCGATGGCCCGTTCGCGGCTGGGCTTCTCGTTGTTGCCCATCGAGAAGGGCATGGCGCCGAGGCCGATGGCCGAGACGGTGAACGGTCCGAGTTGGCGTTGCTGCACGTGTGCTCCTGATGTTGTCGTGGGTGATGATCATCATCGCCTGGCCGCCAGCAGTCGCTGGCGTCGCAGCTCGGTGATTTCTGGTCGTACGAGGGGCTTCAGGCGACGATCGAGGGCCAACTCGATCAAGTGGTCGGCCAGCGCGGGATTGCGGGCCAGGATCGGGCCGTGCGGATAGGTGCCGATCACCTTGCCGTTGACTGCGCCTTCGGTGCCGTCGCCGCAGTTGCCGACCCCGACCTCGACGCGGGCGAAGGGGGTGGCGCCGGGACCGAGTCGGGTGTGGCCGCCGTGGTTCTCGAAGCCGGTAATCACCCCGTCATCGCCGGTACGTCCCTCCCAGCGGGCCAGGATCTCTCCGACGGCACGAGTGGGGCCACGGGTGGTGGTGACGTCGAGCAGTCCGAGTCCGTCGATCACGGTGTCCCGGTCGCCGACGGTGAAGGTGTTGCCGACGATCTGGTAGCCGGCACAGACCGCCAGGACCGCGGCCCCACGCTCGATGCCGCGATGCAGGCCACCGTCGGCGATCAGAGACGTCACCGCGGTCACCTGGGCGCCGTCCTCGCCGCCGCCCAGCAGATAGATGTCGGCGTCGTCGGGCACCTTGTCGCCCGGCTCGACCATGGTCAACTTCGGCTCGAAGCCGTGCCAGGCGAGCCGACGCTCCAACACTAACGCGTTGCCGCGGTCCCCGTAGATGCCCAGCAGGGACTGGTAGATCAACACCACGTGCACAGTGCGCGGCATCAGGTGCCTCCCATCCGACGGAGTTTCTGGAACGGGGTGTAGGTGGCGATCACGTCCACCGGCTCGGGGTGTCCGACCAGGGCCCCGGCCAGGTCGGGAATGCAGCGATGCTCGACGTCGGCGTACGACAGTCGAACGGCCAGGTCCTGGGCCCGTGGGCCGGTCGCGATCACCGTACGACCACGCAACTGCTCGTACTCCACATCCCACAGCCACGACACGTCGCGTCCGTCGGCCGCGGCGGCGTCGATGGCCAGCACGACGGTGTCGGTGGCGACCAGTTGCAGCGATTCCGCCCAACCGGCGGGATTTTTGGCCAGCACGAGCCGCGCGGTGGTGTCGCCGAAGTGTGCGGTGCCGAACCGGCCGGCGGGGGAGGCGACCGATCGGATTCCGGCCAGCGCATCGGCCACCGACACCCCCATCACCTCGGCCGCGGCCAGTGCACAGGCGGCGTTGCCGATGTTGAACCGGCCCGGGACCTGCAACTCGGCGTCCCAGGTCCGTCCCTGGCCGTCGACGATCTGCTCACCTCGTACGACAAAGGTCGCCGCAGGCTGGGCCAGGTCGCAGCCGGTGCAGAACCAGTTGCCGCCGATGTCGGCATCATCGACCGAGCGATCATCGACCGGGCGGCGAGCCAGCAGCGAGCCACACTCGGGGCAGAGCACCGAATCCTGGGTCCACTGGGCGTCGGTGTCGACCCAGATCACATTGGCCGCCCCGCGGGCGGCCCACACGATCAGCGGCTCGTCGGCGTTGGCGACCACCACCGGACCGCCGGCTCCGGCATCGGTCAGCGACTCACGCCAGGAGCGGGCCAGCCGCTTGATCTCGTGGTTGCGGTCGAGTTGATCACGGCTGAAGTTGAGCAGCACGATCACCTCGGGGGACCCGAGGCGGATCACCTCGGCGACCACGCGTTCGTCGGTCTCCAGGACAGCGATGTCGGCGCGAGGCGCCTCCCCCAGGGCCGAGGCGATGCCGTGATAGAGGTTTGCGCCGTCGGCGTTGGTCACCAGCCGCGACGCCTCGGCCCCGAGCGAGCGTTGCACGGCGGCGGCCAAGAAGTGGGTGGTGGTGGTCTTGCCGTTGGTGCCCGAGACCATCGCGAGCCGCCGGTTCGCCAGCAGCTTGCCCAGCGCTCCCGGATCGACCTTGAGCATCACCTGACCGCGAATGGAGGCGCCACTGCCTCGGCCCGAAAGTCGCGAAGCCAGCGCAGCGGCCCGTCCAGCCAGGGCGGCAGCCCCCAGTCGGGCCCGTTCAACCCCCCTCATGGGGTACGGGGTCGATCGTCTTCGACGCGGCCCTCGACGGTGGGGATCTCCTGACTGGCCTGGGGGTAGGTGTCGAAGTTGGTGGAGTTCATCCCGAATGCGTGCTGGTCGGTCGGCAAGGGCTCCTCGTACAGCGGCGGTGGTGTCGCCGACGCCTGCTGTTGCGGCGTGAAGTTGTCGGCGTAACTCCACTGATTGGCCGGCGGCAGCGTCGGAAACTGATCGGTCTGGCCGTACGGGCCGGGCTGCTCGCCGTAACCGGCCTGCTGTTCGTACGGGCTGGTCTGCTGCCCGTACCGGGGCTGCTGCATGGCCGGCGGCAGTGCCGGTGGTGCGTACCCCTGCTGCTGATAGCCCTGCGCCGGCAACTGCTGCGGGCCGTTGAAGTAGTGCTGGTGGGTGATCACCGCGGATCGGTCACTGAGCAGGGAGAGCACCAGCGCGATGATCCAGCCGATGCCGGTCCAGCCGAGGAACAAGTTCAGCAGGAAGATGGTGAGGGTGTTCTCCTTGTGCCGGGTGGCGGCGATCGCCCACGGCAGGAAGTACAACGCCGAGACGACGGCAAAGATCCAGGCGACGGCGATGTGGCCGCCCGAGTTCTCATGTCTTGGGATCGGCGGCTGAGCGCTGTAACTCACGATGCCCTACCTCCTGCTGGGACCACTGGGACTGCCGGCGCGTCCCGCTGCTGTCCGGCCGACACACCGCAGCCAGCCTACGCCCGTGAACCGGTGGTCACGTTCCGCAACACCCGGGCCTGGCCCAGGGAGCGCCGGCCGCGGCCTCGCTCGGTCCGGGAACGACGGAGAAAATCTTCGAGAACAACGCGGACATCACCGAACTGTGACCTTCCTGTGACCCTCAGGGTGGTCTAGGTTCGAGGCGTTCCCTTTCGTCCCCGAAGCAGAGAGCAGACCAATCATGCGCATTCCCCCCAAGCTGGCCCTCGCCCTGGGCGCCCTCGCCCTGACCGCCGCAAGCACCGGGCTGCCGGCGGTCACCGCCAACGCGGTCACCCCTAGCGCGGCTGACCTCCAGGTGGTGACCCTGCAGGCTGCCGCCGCCCGGACGGTGTACGTGACCGCAAGCTCGTCGGCGGCCGACATCAGTGCGGTGCAGGTGCTGTTGACCGCAGCCGGATTCGCCACCGATGTGGACGGGTCGTACGGGCCGAAGACCACGGCGGCGGTGAAGGCCTTCCAGACCAAGAACAAGCTGACCGCCGATGGCAAGGTCGGCCCCCAGACGATCGCCAAGCTTGGGCCGGTGCTCAAGGAGGGCGCCAGCAACACCGCGACCAAGGCCGTGCAGCGGCTGCTCAACAAGAACGGCAGCTCGCTGGCCGTCGACGGCAAGTTCGGTGCCGGCACCAAGGCGGCCGTGGTGGCGTTGCAGAAGCGTGCCGGTCTGACCGCCGATGGCGTCGTCGGGCCGATCACCTGGACCTACCTCTTCGGCCCGGTCGTCGGCGGAGGCGGCGGCGGTGGCGACGGAGAGTGCAGCAAGGTCACCGGCGGCGTCGCGCAGAGCGGCACCACTGTTGTTGCGGGCACGAACATCCGGGTCAACAAGTGCTGGAGCGGCACCATCACCAAGATGGTTGCCGCCGCCAAGGCTGATGGCGTCACCCTGACCGCCAACAGCTCGTGGCGCTCCCCGGAGAGCCAGAAGGCGCTGCGCAATCAGAACTGCCCCGGGGCCACGTACCAGATCCGCGTGTACGAGACCCCGTCGAGCAGTTGCAACCCACCGACCGCCAAGCCGGGCACATCACGACACGAGCGCGGCCTGGCGATCGACTTGGCCAATTCAGGTTCCCGGGACACCAAGGTGTTCAAGTGGATGGCCGCCAACGCCGGTAGGTACGGCGTGGCGAACCTGCCCAGTGAGCCGTGGCACTGGAGTGTGGACGGCCACTGAGCAGGTCCTGGCCCGCCAGCTGATGGTTCAGGCGTGTTGAACGTCAGCGGCGGCGCAGGTGCGGTCCCGGACGGCGGCGGTCTCCAACTGGATCGTGGCGTGGTCGAGGGAGACGGAGAAGTGCTCCTTCACGCACGCGCGGATCAGTTCGAGGATCTGCGGGGCGTGCCCGGATTCAAAGCACTCGTCGTCGATCACGACGTGGGCGGAGATGATGGGCATCCCCGTGCCGATCTCGGAGGCGTGCAGGTCGTGGACTCCCTGGACGTGGTCCAGTTCGACGATGTGCTGCCGGACCTCGTCCAGGTCCAGCCCCTTGGGGGTGAATTCCATCAGCACGCGGGTGGTGTCGCGCATCAGTCGGAAGGCGCGCGGCAGGATCATCGCAGCAATGAACAACCCGGCGAAGGTGTCGGCTCGCTGGAATCCCGTGGTCGCGATGACGATGGCGGCCACGATCACTCCGACCGAACCGAGGGCGTCGTTGAGCACCTCGAGGAACGCGGCACGCATGTTGAAGTTCGCGTCCCGGCTGGAGGCGAGGATGAGCATGGAGGCGATGTTGGCCGTCAGTCCGATGATGCCGAAGATCAACAGCTCGGTGGCCGGAATCTCCGCAGGCTCGAACAACCGCCGGATCCCTTCGACCGCGGCGTAGGTGCCGACCACCAGCAGCAGGGCGGACTGGCCGAGAGCGGCAACGACCTCGATCCGGGCGAAGCCCCAGGTGCGTTTGCTGCTGGCCGGGCGCAGCATCATGGTGGCGGCGATGATCGCCACCAGGAGCCCGGCCGAGTCGGTGAGGGCG
>JAKDKP010000190.1 GCA_030453285.1 Propionibacteriales bacterium | reverse complement strand
GCGACGCCACCGTCCGGCCCCGTCGGCGGCGGCGGCCTCGTACTGCTCGACATCGACGTTCGCCAGGGCGGCGAGGAAGATGATCATGGCCCATCCGGCGTCCTTCCAGATCACCTGCGCGGTGGCCAGCAGGGGGAAGGTGTCGGGGTTGGTCATGAAGGGGATGGCGTCGAGGCCGGCCGACCGCAGCAGGTTGTTGACCAGGCCGGCGCCGCCGAGTGACTGCTGGAACAGCGCCACCACGAGCACCCAGCTCAGGAAGTGCGGCAGATAGATGATGCTCTGATAGGTCCGCTTGACCTTCTGGCCGACCAGGGAGTCGACCATCAGGGCCAGGACAAGCGGGATCGGGAAGAAGAGCACGAGTTGGAAGAACGCCAACACCATGGTGTTGCGCAGCGCGTCGAGGAAGTTGGGATCATCGAACAGCTCGACGAAGTTGGCCAAGCCGACGAACTCGGAGCCGGTGATGCCGAGGAAGGGCAGGTAGTCCTGGAAGGCGATCACGTTGCCGAAGATCGGGATGTAGAAGAAGAGCAGCAGGAAGGCGACTCCGGGCACCATCATCACGACCATCTGCCAGTCCCGACGCAGGCGAACCCCGAAGGGCAACTTCGTGCGGACCGGCGTCGTGCTCATCCGGCGGGTGTCAGCACCTGCCATCTGCATCTCCCTCGACTCGATGTTCCGGAGACGTTAAACGATTTACTAACGGACGCGCAAGAGCCCGTACCAAAATGAGATGCTTGGGGATGTGTGTGGCGATCCGCCTGATTCAGCTCACCGTGGGGGCGAGACTCAGCTCCAGCCCCACCCGCCGACAATCCATCTCGAACTCCAGATCGGCGATCGGCGGCAGGCAGGCATGCCAGTCCACCGCGCCGCCGACCATCGGCTGCACCGACACCTGGATCAGCGCACCCATGTCCCGCCCGGTGTAGGCCTGCACGGCGGTGACCGCCGGCCAGTCCGCCCCGATCGCACCCAGCCGCCGCGTCAGTTCGCCCAACACCCAGGACGTCTTGCGCCTCAGACCGGTCTGGGAGATGTCACCTCGCGCCACGATGTGGCCGCGGTAGGTCGAGCGCCCCTCGGGGACCTCGGCACTGCCCGACACCACAAAGGTCCGATCGAGCGGGACCAGGCCACCGGGTCCGATCTCCCTGGTGGGCGAGACGTACGAGAACGCGTGCAGGGAGACGTCGCTGGGTGGATCGACGACCGGGCAGAGCATGCTGCGGGCCAACGGCGATCCGGCGGGCGCGTCCTGCGGGCCGGTCAGGTCAACGCCCAGATGGGTCAGGGAGGACCGGTAGCGCTCGTTGTAGTCGGCGAAGCCCTCCTCAGAGAACGGTTCGGGGCAGCGCAACTCAACCGCACACAAAGCCGTACTGGGCAGCTCAAGAGCCGCAAGGTGGTGGCCAATCAACTCGAAGGCCACATCGTGGGCGACGAGCTGGGTGAGCCGCACCCGAGACACCGAATAGCCGTCACGAGCAACAACTGCTCCGGAGTACTGCGCAACGCCAGGCAAGAAGTCGTAGCCGTACCCGGAATCGATCAGCTGCCCCATGGTCCCTCCTGAGTCCACCGTCCAACCTAACGCCTGCCTCAAGTCTGACCGGGCCAGGCATCCACGATTCCCCGAGCATCTCAGTGCCGGTTTTGCTCGCTAGGGTTCGACCCATGGAGATCAGGTGAGTCAGGCCGCCCCGGCTCCCGACGGCGTACGGCGTCAACTCCGGCGCCTGGCGACCATCGCCGGTCCCCATCGAAGCCCCCGTCGCAATCGGCACCTGGCCAGTGTGCTCGCGCTGAACGCTGGGGTGCTGAATTCCGCCGGGTGCATCGCCGTGGCCACCTACACCTCGCACATGACCGGACTGACGGCGTCGGTTGCCGACCACCTGGTGACCGGGGATCGACAGCTGGTGTTCATCGGGCTGACCGCGATCGGCATGTTCGTCCTCGGCGCGATGGCCTGTGCGGTGCTGTTCAACTGGGCCCGGCGTCGCGAGTTGCAGAGCCGGTTCGCCGGCGTGATCGTGCTCGAGGCCCTGCTCATCCTGGTGTTCGGCCTGCTGGCCAGCTCCCTGCAGGGATCGACGCGCGACTGGGTGATCATCGGCGTGCTCGGCTTCACGATGGGACTGCAGAACGCGATCATCACCAAGATCAGTGGGGCTCAGATCCGTACCACTCACGTCACCGGCATGATCACCGACATCGGCATCGAACTGGGCAAGGCGCTCTATCGCTCGCGGCGACCAGGGATCCCGCCAGTGCGTGCCCATCGTGAGCGCCTCGGACTGCACACCCTGCTGGTGGCGATGTTCTTCATCGGCGGCGTGATCGGCGCCGCGGGCTATCTGCTGATCGGGTTTCCGGTCGTCCTGCCCGCTGCCGCCCTGTTGCTGACCCTGGCCATGCCACCGCTGGTGGCCGATCTCCGGGGACCCCGATCAAGAGAGCAGGCGTAGGCGTCGCCACGCGATCCAGCGTCGCCGACCTCGACGCCGTCCACCAGATCCTCGAGCGGACGCGGGGTCCCACCACCCGGCGGGCAGACGTGAGGAAGCCGTGACCTGCTGAGGGCTTCCGCCGGGATCGGATTCTGCGGCACAGTGTCCCCATGTCCTCACCCACCACCGTCGAACCGCCCGCCAAATGGAAGGTGATCGGACCCGGTCTGATCGTCGCCGCCACCGGTGTCGGCGCCATCGACCTGGTGGCCACCCTGATCGCCGGCAGCAAGTACGGCTACGCGCTCTTCTGGTGCGTGGTGGTGGGTTGTCTGATGAAGATCGTGCTGGTCGAGGGCGCCGGTCGCTATTCCCTGTCCACCGGTCGCACCATCTTCGAGGGGTGGCGCACCCTCGGCGTGTGGACGACCTTCTACTTCGGCCCGTACATCGTCATCTGGGGGTTCGTGTACGGCGCGGCCGCCATGTCGGGCACCGGCCTCCCGCTGTATGCCCTGACCGGCGTGCTCGACGTGAAGACGTGGGGCATCATCGCCGCCGCGGCATGTCTGGCCCTGGTCTGGTTCAACCGTTACGGATTGTTCGAGAAGGTGATGGCGGTCTGCGTCGGGATCATGGTGATCGCCATGGTCGGCGCGGCGATCCTGGCGGTGCCCAACATCGTGGAGATCTTCACCGGCCTGTTGCCGGTCATCCCCGATGGTGGCGTGGTCAATGTGCTGAGCCTGGCTGGTGGCGTCGGTGGCACCATCACCCTCGCCGCGTACGGCTACTGGCTGCGGGAGAAAGGCTGGGCGACCCCGAAGTTCATGCGGGTGATGCGGATCGACAACACCGTCGCGTACGTGGTGACCGGCATCTTCGTCACCGCCACCCTGATCGTCGGTGCCGAGCTGCTCTACTCGTCGGGCAAGGCCATCTCGACCGGGGACAAGGGCCTGCTGGACCTGTCGGTGGTGCTGGCCGAACGGTACGGGCCGGTGTTCGGCAAGGTCTTCCTCGTCGGCTTCTTCGCCGCGGCCATCTCGTCGATGCTGGGTGTCTGGCATGGCGTCTCGCTGATGTTCGCCGACTTCATGGGCCACCTGCGCGGCCTCGAGTCCGACCACCCGCAACGCCGGGCCGGCGGCCTGTACTACCGCATCTTCATCCTGTGGCTGACCGTGCCGCCCATCATCCTGATGTTCTTCGGGCAGCCGGTCTGGCTGATCCTGGCGTACGGGGTGCTGGGGGCCTTGTTCATGCCGTTCCTGGCGGTCACTCTGCTGTTGCTGTTGAACACCGACCGGACACCGAAGGAGTGGCGGAACGGCATCGCCACCAACGTGGTGCTCGCCCTGTGCGCGCTGGCCTTCCTCGCACTGGCGGTGACCGAGGTGACCAAGGCGATCGCCAAGGCCACCGGCGGCGGCTGACCACGATCGTCGGCCAGCAACCTGTGGGCCGGTAATCTGTTCGCATGCGCCGCCTTCTGCTGGTCCTGCTCTCCACTGTTCTGCTGTTGCTGGGCGGTGGACTCGCCACCGCGAACGCCGAGACTCCGGCCAGCCACCGGATCACTCGGTACGACGTCGTCGCGAAGGCTGCCGAGGACGGCACAATCAACGTCAAGATCAACTTCGACTTCGACTTCAGCAGCGACCCGGCCCGCGGCCCGTACGTCACGCTGCCGCAGCGGCAACGGATCCCCGACGATCCCAAGAACTGGCGGATGCTCTCGATCAGCGACATCTCCGCCTCGAGCCCGTCCGGAGCTCCGTCCGACGTGAGCACCGAGATCAACAACGGCGCGCTCGCGATCAAGATCGGGGACCCCAACACCATGATCCAGGGCCAGCAGACGTACGAGCTGTCGTACACGATCTCCGGCATCGTCAACCCCAAGGTCGCCAGCAGCAACCTCGACGAGATCAACTGGAACATCATCGGTTCGCAGTGGGAGGTGCCCATCTCCAATGCGTCGGTGACGCTGGAGGGGCCGGCTGCCGTCGAGCGCCCGGCCTGCTTCACCGGAGACAACTACTCCTCCCCCTGCCAGGCCAGCAGCAGCGGCAACACCGCGACCTTCAGCGACAACCGCATCGAACCCGGTGAGGGGATGCAGATCGTGGCAGGCTACCCCGTGGGCAGCTTCGTCGGCGCCGAGCCACGGCTGGCCCGCCGCGTCGCCCTGGACACCATGTTCGAGTTCTCCCCGGCAGCCGTTGCCGGTGGCGGCATCCTTGCCGCCCTGGGTGCGGGCCTGGTCGCCCTGTTCCTGCGCCGACGACGCGATGAGGCCTACGTCGGCGTCGCCCATGGTTTCGTCCCCACCGATCTCGACAACGCCACCACCACCAAGGCCGACCCCAAGGCACCGATCACCGTCCAGTTCAGCCCACCCAAGGGGTTGCTCCCGGGGCAGCTCGGCACACTGACCGATGAGAAGGCCGATCCGCGGGACGTCACCGCGACCATCGTCGACCTGGCGGTCCGCGGGCATCTCAAGATCGAGCAGGTGGGCGAGGGCTCCGGCGCGGACTGGCGCCTGATCCGCAACTCGCAAAGCCCACAGGGGCTGCGACCGTACGAGGAGGACCTCTTCAACGGGCTCTTCTCCTCAGGTTCCACCCCGCTGCTCACCGAATTGCGGAGCGCCGGGTTCCCCGAGACGGTGGCGGCCACCCAGCAGTCGCTCTATCAGGAGGTGACCGACCTCGGCTGGTACAAGCGGAATCCGCAATCCACCCGATCGCGGTGGATCGCCCTGGGTGTGTTGGTCCTGTTGGCCGGAGCCGGCCTGGCGGTCCTGCTCGGCATCGGTTTCGGACTCGCCCTGATCGGTGTCGGTGTCGCCCTGGTCGGCCTGCTCATATGCATCCTGGCCTTCTGGGCCCCGTCCCGCACCGCACTCGGCACGGCCGCCCTGCAGCAGGCGCTGGGCTTCAAGGAATACATCAAGACCGCCGAGGCCGACCAGATCCGCTTCGAGGAGGGCATTGACGTGTTCTCCCGCTATCTGCCGTACGCCATTGCGTGGGACCTGGCCGACCGGTGGGCCAAGGTGTTCGAGGAGCTCGCGCAGACCCGCGGCTATGACAGTGACATGAGTTGGTACGTCGGCTACG
>JAKDKP010000189.1 GCA_030453285.1 Propionibacteriales bacterium | reverse complement strand
GTTGGCGCGTTTGGTTGGAGCGAGGGAAGGATGATCACGCAGCCCCGTGCCTACGCAGCGCATCGCGAACCCGCTGCGGCGTGCCCAGGTCAGCCCAGGTGAGTCGTACGACGGCGTAGCGGAGCTCGCGCAGCCCGTCCTCCCGGCGGTTTTCCGCAGCCAGCGCCTTGGCACCGTTGGCGCCCTCGTACTTCGACATTCCGTCGAACTCGATCACCGTCGGTGGATCGTCGATGAGGAAATCGACCCGGGCCAGGAAGTTGCCGTGAGCATCGGAGATCACCACCTGCTGTCGAGGTTGTTCGATGCCGATCTGATGGAACACCAGCCTGCTCCATGACTCGCCGGGCGACTCGGATTCCGGCGTGGCCAGGGCCATCACCAACGTGCCGGGTCTGCCGCCGTACGCGGAGAGCGCAGCATCCAGGGCAGCACGATCATGGTCACGGCGCAGCAACGCATCCGCCGCCATGACGGCGGTGCGCAGGGAGCCCCGTCGAGCCACCAGAGCCACCGCCACCGGGGCGTTCACCACCTGGAGCCCATCGATCCTCGTGACGGTGGTGGCCGGCACCGGTGGATGACACCTGAAGTGCTGGGTCCGTCGTGCCCGTCCCGTGTCGACCTGGCTCAGATGGATCTCCGCCAGATCCTGGGTGACCCCGGGCAGGCCATGCAGCGCGATGGCGGACTCATCGGTGAGGGCCCGCAGCGGATGTCCCACCAGCCAGGTGTGCGCGCGCCCGTCGGAGGTGGACCTGGCGCGCATCGAGGTCTGACAGCGGCAGTGCGTACACGCCGCGGGCCACGCGTACCAGTGTCTGCTGACTCACCAGCCGGCGAATGGTTCCGTGGTGCAGTCCGATCTCGGTGAGTTGACCGGTGGTCACCAGGCCGTCGCGGGCGACGGCCAGTGAATCGATGATGTCCATCGGTTCAGTCTGCGGGGATGGACGCCCGGCTGGGTGGCCGCTGGGCGAATCTGTGGATGAGGCCGGTCAGAGCCACGGAGTAGTACCCATCGACGGATCACAGCCGGAGCGAACTGCAGGTGATCCAGCCAACCGCGTCCGCTCCGGGCAGCAGCACGGATCTTCCGCGCTCCGTTGGAGCAGTCGCGGTTGGCTGGACTGGAGCCGCTGTTCAGGGGTCGCGTCGCAGCAGGAAGACCAGCACGCCCAGCAGTACGCCGAGGCCGCCAGCCAGCACGGCGAGGGTCGCAAACCCCCATTGCTGCACGATGACGCCGGCGAGGAAGCCCCCGCCACCGCCGGCCAGACCCATCGCCACGTCGGCCATGCCTTGGGCGCCGGTACGTTCGTTCAGGCTGAGTGCGCTGGTCAGCAACGTCGAACCGGCGATCAGCGTGCAACTCCAGCCGAGGCCGAGCACGATCAACCCGGCCGTCAGTCGGATCGACGGGCCCGTCTGAGAGCTGCCGGCCAGGATCGCGGCCGTGAGCAGCAGGGCAGCACCGGTGGCGACGATCACACGTCCGCCGAAGCGGTCGACCGCCCAACCGGTGATCGGGGAGAAGGCGTACATGCCGACGATGTGCAGGGAGATGACGATGCCGATCACCTCAAGGCTCGCCGCGCCATGCCGCATGTGCAGCGGCGTCATGACCATCACCGACACCATCACCGCGTGCCCGAGCGCCATGGCTAGAAGGCCGAGCAGGGCCGGCCGGTGCGCCAGGATCGACCTCAGCCCCCCGACTGGAGTGCCAGATGCCGCACGAGCAGCCGCGGTGTCGGCCTCGCCGGGCTGACCGTCATTGGGCTGACCATCGCCGGGCTGTCCATCACCGGGCCGGGCCACCGTCTCAGGGGTGGCGACGGCCATCGCCCTAGCCGTGAGCAGGGGATCGGGTCGCAGCCACAGCCACAGCACGCCGGTGGCCAGCACCAGACCGATCAGGGAGAACGCGTACGGGCCGGCCAGCACCGGAATCCCCAATACCTGGGCAGCGTCGTCGCCGAGTCCGGTCAGGTTGGGGCCGGCCACCGCGCCGATCGTGGTCGCCCACACCACGATGGACAGGTGCCGGCCACGGTGGTGTTCCTCGGACAGGTCTGCCGCGGCGAAGCGCGCCTGGGAGTTGGCGGCAGTGGCACCCCCGAACAGCAGCGAGCCGCACAGGAACAGGCCGAAGCTGCCGATCACGGCGGCGGTGATCACCAGGAGGCCACCGATGATGGCGATCACGTAGCCCAGGGCGAGACCGGGGCGTCGTCCGCGGGCAGCCATCACTCGGGCAATCACCATGGCGAACACCGCGCCGCCGACGGTCTGGCTGGTCCCGCCCAGGCCGGCCCAGGTCTCGCTGCCGGAGAGGTCGGCGGCCAGCAGGGTACCCACGGCAACCCCGGCGGTGACACCGACGCCGCCGAGCACCTGGGAACCGGCCAGGGTGGCGATGGTTCGCCGCTGGGTCCGGTCGATCGACAGCGGGGGAGTCGTGGTCACCGAGCGAGTATGTCGTGCGGGGGCAGCAGACACCGCATCGGCGCGGCGGAGTGATCGACGATCAGGACCGTACGGCGTACGAGAAATTGTGGTGCCCGGGTCGTCAGCCCACCGATCGGCTGAAGTTGAGGATGCGTTTGGTCGCGTTCGGATGTTGTGCAACGCGGTGGCCGTGACCGGCGAGCACCTCGTGCGTGGCGCCGAGCTCGACGAGGGCGGCCGCGACCTCCTCGTACTCGTCGTTCCAGCCGCCGGTGAGGACGAGCGTCGGCGTCGAACGCACTGCTTCCCGATCGACCGGATGGGCCCACGGAGCACCGTGCAGGCGCAGGCGGCGCGAGTCGCGCAGTTCGGTCGGCGAACGTGCCGGCGCGGTCTGCCGACCGGTGAGGGCGAGCAGGAAGCGCGCACCGAAGTCGACGTCCGGGATCGAGAGATCGTCGAAGACGGGTTGTACGCGCTCGATGAGCGCCTCGGTCGCCGGACGCCCGCGCGTGAGGGAAAAGAGCGCCGGCTCCAGTACCACGAGCGCTCGGATGGGGTGGATGCTCGCGGCCAGTGTTGCGACGAGTCCCCCGAGCGACCAACCGATCAGCACGTCAGCCTGCCGTGCCGTCTCGGCGATCATGACGGCACCCCTGGCCAGGTCGCCCACCCTGGGCTCCTCCTCGCCGTATCCCGGCAGTACAGGGAACTCTGCTCCGCGAAGACCTGCTTGTTCGGGCCAGGCATCGCTGCCCACCCTGCCCGCGCCGTGGACGAACACCGCCCGCAGGTCAGCGCCCATGGTGGGCGCCGTCCTCGCTCCGCGTGCTGGAGCTCCCCGTCCGGACGCTGTTCGTCGTGATGACGAGACCGGGGGCTACTGGCACCGGAGCACGGTACCGAAGACCGCGCTCCTCAGCCAGGAGAGCGATGCCGCCCAAGGATCCAGGCCCCTGTCGCGATCGTTCCATTCTGCGCGGCATGATGGACCCATGGCACTGATCAACACGTGGCTCACCGATCGTTTCGACCTGGACCTGCCCGTGGTCGCCGCCACGATGGCCGGGGTGTCCGACGGTCGATTTGTTGCGGCAGCCTCTTCCGCCGGGATCCTTGGTGGACTCGGCGTCAGTGGGGCAGCCACCGGCGATTGGATCACCGAACAGGCGCTGGCCGCGGGAGAGCGGCCGTACGTGATCGGGCTGCAACTGTGGGGCGTGGCCGAGCATCCCGACCAACTCGAGGCGACGCTGGCCGCCCGTCCGGCCATGGTGTCGCTGTCGTTCGGTGACCCGACGCCGTACGTGGATCGCTGCCATGAAGCCGGGATCGTGGTGGCCTGTCAAGTCGGTACGACGGCAGCAGCGCGCGCGGCGGTGGATGCCGGCGTCGATGTCGTGGTCGCCCGCGGCGGCGAGGGCGGTGGGCACGGCGTTGATCAGGTCGCCACGCTGCCGTTGTTGCAGTCGGTGCTCGATGTTGTGGACGTCCCGGTGCTGGCTGCCGGTGGGATCGCCTCCGCGCGGGGGTTGGCCGCCGTGTTGGCGGCCGGTGCCGCCGGTGCGTGGATCGGTACCGCCTTCACAACCTGCGCCGAGTCGACCCTGCCAGACGGAGTGGTCGCCCTGCTGGCCAACGCGGCCGAGGACCAGACCTCGCACTCGCATGTGTTGGACATTGCTCAGCGCACCGGCTGGCCAGCAGAGTTCGGTGG
The DNA here is from genome assembly GCA_030453285.1 of Propionibacteriales bacterium. Classification (GTDB taxonomy): domain Bacteria; phylum Actinomycetota; class Actinomycetes; order Propionibacteriales; family Propionibacteriaceae; genus Carbonicoccus. Next base: position 1,424 of record JAKDKP010000189.1, on the reverse strand, counting down.
TCGCGCGGTGACCAATGCCTTCGTGGAACACTGGACCGGTCGTGAGGACGAGCTTGCCGCCGACACCGACGAGCTGGCCCGATTCGCCGCCGCGCGTGACGACCGCGACCCCGAGGTGCTGCCGGTCTGGGCCGGGCAGGGCGCCGGGCTCCTGGACGGTCAGCGTCGTCCGATCGCCGACATCGTCGACGACCTGGCCCAGGCAGCCGACCTGCTTCGAGCCGCGGGAGCATCGGTGCGGGCCGAGGTTGGCTGACGAACGATCGATCCGTCCGACCTTGGCCCAAGCGCCCGCCGGGCACGTCCCACCTCACCCGGCCCGAGGAGCGTGACCGATGTCGCCATGCCCCTTCTCATGGTGGTGATCATGAGTGGAGGAGGGTGCTTCTCATGATGGAACCGAGCCGCCGACCGGGTACGACGATGATCACGTACGCACCGCACGGTCAGGTACAGACCGTCGCGTCTGACCGATGACCATGATCAGCACCGATCGTGGACCTGTCCGCCGCGCTCATCCAGCCGTAGGACGCGTCGACGATGCGGCCAGGCGAGCAGACCGAGCTCGGCATCGGCGGTTGCCGTACCGCCGCGGCCCGTGCGTACGCCACCATCGACAACCGTCTCACCCGGCAGCACGACGCGATGCCCGGCCGCCGGATGCGTGATCACCGTGGTGGCGAGGTCGTGGCGTTCGCGTCGCTCTGCGATGCGCGTGGCACAGGTGACGCTCGCCAGACCCGATCGTCTCCGCCGGCTACCAGGACCACGCCGCCTCGGCTCCGAAGGAGGTGCCGACAATCGCGAGCCGGTCCGCGCGCGCCGCCAGTTGATCAAGAGCAGTGAAGAAGAGCTCGAGCGGGACCTCGTACGGCCGGGGCTGCTGCCCGGCGCCGCCGAACCAGCGCATCACCGTGGCGACCGCGCCGTGCCGAGCGAACAGTTCGGCCCGCGACACGTCAACGCGACCGCTGGATCCGGCCAGGACGAGCACCGCTGTGCCACACTCCCGCTGGGGATGCCCGGTGATCACGTCGACCCCGTCCATGATCAGCGGATCAGGCGTCGTTCGCGGGCGGTGGCGACCGCGGTCGTGCGATTGTCCACGCCCAGCTTGTCGAACACGTGCACCAGATGGGTCTTGACCGTCGCCTCGCTGATGAAGAGTTCCTTGGCCATGGCGCGGTTGGTGGCGCCACCGGCCAGCAGCTCGAGGATCTCCACTTCGCGCTTGGTGAGGGTCTGACTGCTGCGGCTACGCCGATTCAACCGATCGGCTACCTCGGGGGCCAAGGCGGATTCCCCCCGAGCGGCTCGCCGAGCGGCGTCCATGATCAACTCAGGAGGTGCGTCCTTGAGCAGGTACCCACTGGCGCCGGCGTCGACGGCGGCGACCATGTCGGCGTCGGAGTCGTACGTGGTGA
>JAKDKP010000188.1 GCA_030453285.1 Propionibacteriales bacterium | reverse complement strand
GTCGGTTGGTTCCTCCTCCAGATCCTCGTCCTGTGGTGGATCCCACGATCGTTGTGGGATCTGGTGCTCAGAGCCCACCGCCGACGCCTGGCCACCTCCTGACCGGCAGGTTGTGGGCTAGAGTGGAGCCGACGACAGGGGAGTGCCGCAGGGGCACTGAGAGTGCGACGAGTCGCAGACCCTCGAACCTGATCCGGTTGGCACCGGCGTAGGGAGTCGGGAATCTCGAGTTCGGACGAGCAGGCGGCCCGGACTTCCCTTCCATGTAGTGGAGGGAGACGTCATGACGACAGCAACTCAAGCACGCGCCGGGCGAGCGCACACCGTACGAGCGATCGGGCCGCTGTTCCGGTGGCGCACTGTTGATCTTGTCACCGCGGTGATGATCGGGGTCGCGTTCGGTGTGGCCTTCATCGGTTGGGGACAGGTCTACAACCTGACCGGCCCCCTCTTCGCCGCGCTGCCGCCGTTGAGCGGAATCCTTGGTGGGTTCTGGTGGCTACCAGCGGTCGTGGCGGCATTGATCATCCGCCGACCCGGCGCCGCCCTGTTGGCCGAGATCATCGCCGCCAGCGTGGAGCCGTTGCTCGGCGGACAGTGGGGTCTGGCCACGCTGGGCTCGGGCGTCATCCAAGGTCTCGGGGTCGAGCTCGGCTTCCTGATCTTCGCCTACGGGCTGTTCAGCCTCGCGCCGGCGATGATCGGTGGCGCGCTGGCCGGCCTGCTGGAGACCCCGTACGAATGGCTGCTCTACTACCGCGAATGGGCGATCGGGTACGCCGGGGTCTATGCGGTGACCATGATCATTTCGGGGGCACTGGTGGGCGGGCTGCTCGGCACCGGGCTGGTCCGGGCGCTCGCCGCGACCGGGGTGCTGGCCCCCTTCCCGCCCGGACGGGAGCACGCCGAGGCGCGCGGGGCATGACCGCTACCGCGACAGCGACGGCCACCTTGGTGGTCGAGGACTTCACCTGGCGCCCGTACGGGCGGAGCGAGCCGGTGCTCGAGGTGTCGTTGACCGTACGACCCGGCGAACGGGTGCTGGTGCTGGGGCCCAGCGGGTCCGGGAAGTCGACACTGCTGCGCGCCATGGCGGGACTGCTCGACGACAGCCTCGGCGAGCAGCAGGGCAGCGTCACACTGGGCGGGACCGCTCCGCAGGCCGAGCCCGGTCGGATCGGGTTGATGCTGCAGGACCCTTCCCATGCCTGGGTCGCCGAACACGTGGGGCGCGACGCCGCCTTCGGTCCGGAGAACCGTCGATCGTCGCCCCATCAGGTCCGTACGACGGCCGAACAGGCGCTCACGGCGGTGGACTTCCCGTACGACGCCGGACATCGCACCACCGCACTGTCCGGCGGCCAGCAACAGCGCCTGGCCCTGGCCGGCGCGCTGGCCCTCAACCCCGACGTCCTGCTGCTGGACGAGCCCACCGCCATGCTCGACCCGCCCGCGGCGGCAACCGTCCGTGCGGCCGTCCTCCGGGCCGCGGACGAACGCACCCTCACCCTGGTGGTGGTCGAGCATCGGCTTGCCGACTGGGCTGGGGTCTGCGAACGCACCGTCGTGCTGGACCGCCACGGTCGGGTGCTGGCCGACGGCCCGACCATCCAGGTCCTGGCCGACCAGGAGAGTCAACTGCTTGACGCCGGGATCTGGGTGCCGGGCATCGAGCCGCTCACCGTGTCCGACCTTCGTGCCTCCGATCCGGTCGAGCGGTCGGGCGCTGGCCCGAAAAGCGGTACACATAGCCGTTCCGGTGGCATATATGGCAGCAGCGCGACTGGGCTTACCGATTTTGGGGACGGAAGCGCGGCACTGGAACTGAGTGGAGTGGGCTTGACCGCGCCGGACGGCAGGGAGCTGGCAGCCGATCTCACTCTCACCATCGAACCGGGCACCTTCACCGTGGTCACCGGGCCCAGTGGTGCAGGCAAGTCGACCCTGCTGCACACTGTTGCGGGCTTCATCCCCGGGGCCGGACAGGTCAGACTTCCCGGGGCGACCGGGCCCATCGACGCTCGTGGACTTCGGCGATCGACCGAGCTGGCATCGGTGGTGGCGTGGCTGCCGCAGCACGTCGACCTGCTGTGGACCCGGCGAACGGTGATCGATGAGATGTTGGCCACCAGCCGGGTGCTGTTCGCAGGCGATCCCGTACGGCTGGCGGCAGCCAACGCTCGAGCCGAGACCCTGCTCACCGAGTTGGGACTTGATCACCTGCGGGAAGCCGATCCGTACCAGCTCTCCGGCGGCGAACAGCGACGCCTGGCCCTGGCCGCGGTGATCGTCCACGCCCCTGCCGTGATCCTGTTGGATGAGCCGACGGTGGGACAGGACCGACACACCTGGGCGGCGGTGATGCAGGTGATCGACCGACTGCGGGCCGAGGGGACCGTCGTGCTGGCGGCCACTCACGACGAGTCGTTGATCGCCGCCGCCGATCACCGGCTCGCGATCGGTGCCGACCGGCCGCCGGTGGCGGCCGAACCTGCTGATCATGCCGTACGGGAAGTCGTCGAACCCGGTGCGCCGCCGGCAGCCCGCAACAATCCTCTGGCGCTGTTGATCGTCGCCCTCGGTGGTGTGATCGGCTCCTTCTTCGTCACCGACTGGTTGGTTGGTGTCCTGACCCTGCTGGTGAGCGTGCTGCTGGCACCCCTGGCCGTAGGGCGTCGGACTCTCGTCCCCACCCTGGCGCGCCTGGTGCCGGTTGCCCTGGCGGCGCTCACCGTCGGCTGGTCAACCCTGGTGTTCTCCGACCGGGCGGCGTTCTCCTCCGCCGCCTTCGTCGCCGCCGCCAAGGAGATCACCCGGATCGCCTGTCTGGTCGTACCGGGCGTGATCCTGGTCGGCGTCCTTGACCCGAGTCGGCTGGGTGACGCGCTGGCCCAGCGGTGCCGGCTGCCGCACCGACCGGTGGTTGCCGGGACCGCCGCCCTGCTACGTCTGCAGCTCCTGCTGGATGACTGGCGGCGCATCGCGCAGGTGCGCCGGATCCGCGGACTGGCACCGGGTCGCTCCCTGCCGGGTCGGATCAGGCACGTGGCCTCGATGACCTTCACCTTGTTGGTGCACGTGTTGCGACAGGCGCAGGTGATGGCCACCTCGATGGACGCACGCGGGTTTGCCGAAGCGCGGCGGCGCACCTTCGCCCTGCCTTCGCCGTGGCGTGGGCGCGACTGGGTTGCCGTGGCGATTGCCCTCCTGCTGGTGGCCGCCCCGCTCCTGCTCAGCCTGCGCTGAGGACGCGCCAGTTGTCAGCCGCCCAACAGGGTGCTGAACGGCGTGACTTCTTCGTACGGGTCAACGCGCTCGGGGCGCGGGGAGCGGACGAGCACGGCGGCCAGGTCGGCCCCGGCCCGATCGATCCGGACCCCCAGGGTGCTGTCGGCGCCCCAGTCGTCGGTCGCGGCGTAGACCGACGTGGGCACGGTCAGCGCGCGCAGGTAGGCAAACATCGGGCGCAGCCCGTGCTCGATCGCCAGCGAGTGTCGCGGAGTCCCACCGGTGGCGCCGAGCAGCACCGGGGTACCGGCCAGATCATCGGGCGGCACGAGGTCGAAGAACATCTTGAACAGTCCCGACATGGAGCCGTTGAAGATGGGCGACACCACGACCAGGGCATCGGCGCTGCGGACGTGCGCGAGGGCGCGCTCCAGTGCCGGACTGGTGTACTGGCTGACCAGCTTGTTGGTCACATCGATCGCCAGGTCTCGCAGCTCGACCGTGGTCACCTCGGCGTCCTGATCATGATTGCCGAGATGCCGTACGGCGGCGTCGGTCAGCCGGTCGGCCAGCATCCGGGTGGACGAGGGCTGGCTGAGCCCGGCACTGATGACGAGAATGTCCATGATCAACCTTCCTTGGTGCTGTCCGGTGTGGTGCTGTCCGGTGTGGTGCTGTCCGGTGTGCTCGTGGTCGAGGTGGCCCCGACCAGGGTGTCGTTCGCCTCGGCGGCCGCGTTCTCCCGCGCGGCCAGCCGCGAGGGGTGGGTCGGCGGATCGGCCGGGACGTGCGCGGGACGACGGGCTTCCCATTCGGCTCGCAGGGTCGGCAGGATCTCACCCAACAGGTCGAGTTGTTCGAACGTCGTCTTCAGCGGTAGTCCGGCGTGATCGAGCAGGAAGAGCTGGCGCTGGTACGAGCCGAACGACTGGGTGAACTCCAGCGTCTTCTCGATCACCTCCTGCGGGCTGCCGACCGTCAGCGGCGTCTGGCTGCTGAACTCCTCAAGACTCGGGCCGTGGCCGTACACCGGCGCATTGTCGAAGTACGGCCGGAACTCGTTGACCGCGTCCTGGGAGTTGCGGCGCATGAAGAACTGCCCGCCGAGCCCGACAATGGCCTGGTCGGCCGAACCGTGCCCGTAGTGTTCGAAGCGCTTGCGGTACAACGTGATCAACTGCTGGAAGTGCTCCTTGGGCCAGAAGATGTTGTTGGCAAAGAATCCGTCACCGTAGTAGGCCGCCTGCTCGGCGATCTCCGGGCTGCGGATCGATCCGTGCCACACGAACGGCGGTAGGCCGTCCATCGGGCGCGGGGTCGAAGTGAAACCCTGCAGCGGGGTACGGAACTTGCCCTGCCAGTCGACCACGTCGGTACGCCACAGCTCGTGCAGCAGCGCATAGTTCTCCACGGCCAGACCGATCCCTTGACGGATGTCCTTGCCGAACCAGGGATAGACCGGCCCGGTGTTGCCGCGGCCCATCACCAGGTCGATCCGACCGTCGGCCAGGTGCTGCAGATAGGCGTAGTCCTCGGCCAGGCGTACCGGATCGTTGGTGGTGATCAAGGTCGTCGCGGTGGACAGGATCAGGCGCTCAGTCACCGCTGCCAGGTGGGCGAGCAGGACCGTCGGATTGGCCGGAGCGACGAAGGGCGGGTTGTGGTGCTCGCCGGTGGCGAAGACGTCGAGTCCGACTTCTTCGGCCTTCTTGGCGATGGCGATCGTGTCCTTGATCCGGTCGTGCTCGGACGGGGTCCGACCGGTCGTGGGATCGGTGGTGACGTCCCCGATGCCGAAAACTCCGACCTGCATGATTCACTCCTTGATAGTTGATGGTTCAATCGTACTGGTCAACGGGCCGCCCCCGCCAACTATTCCCGTGAGGTACCTCAGACGGCCTTGGCACCGGCGAAAGCACGCCAGGATGCGCCAATCACCCGATGTGTGGCACGGCCCCTCACGGCGAGAGTCGAGGCCATGAGCGACTACTACTTCACCGTCACCGAGCGAATCCGCCAACAGGAGCTGCGTCAGGAGGCAGCCAAGGACACCCTGGCAGCCGAGTTCGTACGAGCTCACTCCGCCGAGTCCCGGCCACACCCGCCACTGCCCTCAACGTTGCGTCGGATCGGAGATCTGCTGACCCGGCGCAACACTCGCCGTACGGCCTGAATCACCGAACATCTGGCCGAGACGATCACCGGCGAGCGAAATCTCCCTGTGGATGAAGCCCCGTGGAGGGGGCAGGCTTGCTCGACTGGACTCATGACCACTTTGTCCCGCCGTCGTACGGCCATCCTGTTGAGCACCCTGACCGCTGCCGCTCTCCTGCTCGGCGCCTGCCAAGGCCCCACCGAGGCTGCGGC
>JAKDKP010000187.1 GCA_030453285.1 Propionibacteriales bacterium | reverse complement strand
GCCGAGGACCCTGAACATGATCAAGTCCGACAGCACACAGCATGGCCAACCACGGGAGCGAGAACAGGGCGATCCGGAAGACGCCCTCCTGCCCGTAGTTGGTGCCCACCGCCAGCAGCATCGGACTCGCCGCGGTCGCCGCCAAACCCCAGCTCCGGCGGTCATGACGCCGGAACAGCACGAACAGGGCGAGGATCCCGATCAGTATCAGGGCCAGAGCGGGCACCATGAACGTCAGCCTGTTGATCAATGCGACGCCAGTGGGAGCGTCCGGGTGTTGGGGCGGTGTGAGGTTGGACAGCAGGCGCCCAAACGTCTCCGGATCCACGTACCGGGTCAACACCTCGACGTTCACGATGGCCCAGATCGCAGCCGGTACAAGGGGGACCAACGGAGTCCACCACGGACGAACCAGTCGGAACAGACACAACACACCGAGGGCGAAACCGAGCATGTACGGACTGATCTGGTGGGTGACGATGATCACCCCGCTAAGGGCGACGACCGCCCCCCAGCGCAGCACCGTCAGACGCGGCGCCTCCGGTGCCACCCCCAGCAGCAGGCTCAGCACCGCCAGACAGAGGACGAAAGCCAGCACCTGCGGAGCGAAGAAGCTGGTCGTCAACGAGCTGCCGAGACCGAACACCCCCGCAGCAAGCCACGCGGCTCGATGCGACATCAACCGCCCGGCCACCACCCGTACGCCCAGCACCATCACCGGCGCCGCCAGAGCTCCCCAGAAGGCGGCGTAGGTGAAGGACGACACGGCGGGGCCGGCCAGCCACAGCACCAGAGCCGTTGCGGTGAACATGCCTGCCCAGGTCTGATAGATGTCCTGATCGGGGCGCAGTCCGGAGAAGCGGAAGACCGAGTCGACCATGCCGAGGTGCCGGGCCGCCACCGTCACGGTCGGTTGGCCGTACATCACCGCCTGCCCGAGCACGACGACGCTGCTGCTGCTGATCACCGGAAGGGCCAGTGAGCGTCCCCTCACCAGGGCCAACCCCAGGGAGGCGAGCACCAGGGCCGCACCGACGAACCACAGCGGCCCGGCGGTCATCGCCATGCCGCCGGGCTGCGGGATGCCACGTCGCACCCAGGCAGCCAACACCGACACCGCCAGGCCACCGATGGACAACACGGCAACCAGAAGGATCCGCGTCCTCGGCCTCCCCGGCCGGGCCCGGTCCGGCCAATCGCGCCGCAGCACGAACACGGCCGCGGTGACCGTCACCACAAGCAGGGCGGCGGTCGCCATGCGCGGATACCACTGGCCCGTCAGGTAGGCCGGCGGGAAGCTCAGAACCACCAGCAACACCTGGCTGGCGGCGATGCCATAGAACGCAATCCGGTGCCACATCCGGACACCGACGGCGGCGACAAGGACAAGACCCGGGCCGGCCTGCAGCCAGATCGCCAGGAGCCAGCCTCCGACCGGCAGGCCGAGCAGGCGCAATGCCCCCGCCAGGAGGGCCCAACTGAGCACGGCGACCAGCAGGATCAGCCGTCCGCCCGCGGAGCTGATGGCGCCGTCGTAGGCACGGAAGGGCAGGGACGGCAGCCGCCACCACCGGGCCATTCGGCCACCGGTGTCCAGGGCCGGACGGACCGCGCGGGTCGCCCCATGCCGCTGCACTGTTGTCGTCACCGCTGCACCACTCTTCAGTCAAGGAGGGGCCGATGTGATCGATCCCCAGATGACCGCATTCCCCCGAACACGGTGCGGAGCTCACCGCAGGGGGGATCCTACCAACTGCTCCGACACTCGACAGGGCATGCGCGGGGACCCGATGGCTCGGATCGACCAGTTGGTGGCCCGTTGTCAGTGACGCGACCCGTAGTAGCGAGCGAGGAACGCGCGGCGGAAGTCGTCGAAGTGTCCGTCCCGTACGGCCGCCCGGATCTCGTCCACGAACCGGATCACGAATCGCTCGTTGTGGATCGTGGCCAGCGTGTTGGCGTTGATCTCCTTGGCCTTGAACAGGTGGTGCAGGTAGGCCCGGCTGTAGTGCGCACAGGTGTAGCAGTCGCAGTCGGGATCGATCGGGCCGAAGTTGCGGCGGTTGGCCGCGGTCACCACGTTGAACCGTCCGTCGCGGGTGTACAACGCGCCGTTGCGGGCGACTCGCGACGGCGAAACGCAGTCGAAGGTGTCCGCGCCGGCCTCGACCGCGGCGAACAAGTCGTCGGGCTCGGAGATGCCGAGCAGGTGCCGAGGCTTCTCCTCGGGCAGCTCGTCGGCACACCAGCCGACGATGGTGCCGAGGTTCTCCTTCTCCAATGCGCCCCCGATGCCGTACCCGTCAAAGCCGGGCCGGTCCTGCCCCAATGCCTCCAGGTCACGACAGGCCTTGCGGCGCAGGTCCTCGTACTGGGCACCCTGGATCACGCCGAAGAGTGCCTGGTACGGGCGGTCGGCCCGCGCGGCGGTGAGTTGGGCGTGGGCGGTGAGGCAACGGTCGGCCCATCGTCGGGTCCGCTCCAGGGACTCCTCCTGGTAGCCGCGGGTGTTCATCAGCGTGGTGAGCTCGTCGAAGGCGAACATCACGTCCGCACCGATCTCGTGCTGCACCCGCATCGACACCTCGGGGGTGAACCGGTGCAGGCTCCCGTTCAGATGGGACTTGAAGGTGACTCCGTCGTCGTCGACGTGGGCGCGGCGTTCGGTGCCGGCGGCGATCACCTCGTCGGAGGTGATGCCGACCGTGTCCATCGCGATCACTTTCTTGAACCCCGCGCCGAGGCTCATCACCTGGAATCCGCCGGAGTCGGTGAAGGTCGGGCCGGGCCAGTTCATGAACTGGCCGAGTCCCCCGGCGGCGTCCAGCAGATCAGATCCGGGCTGCAGATAGAGGTGGTACGCGTTGGCCAGCACCGCCTGGGCACCGAGGGCGGCCATCGTCTCGGGCAGCACACTCTTGACCGTCGCCTTGGTGCCGACCGCGATGAACGCCGGCGTCTCGATGGTGCCGTGCGGTGTGGTGATCAGTCCCGTACGGGCGCGTCCACCCGGCACCGTCGAGGTGACCTCGAAGCCAAAGTTGTCCGAGGAGTTGATCATGGTCATCGCGCCGGCCTGTTCTGCAGGGCAGCGATCGCCACCACGCCAGCGGTGGAGGTGCGCAGCACACCGTCGGAGACCAGCACCGTACGGGCGCCCGCTTGTGTGAAGGCTGCCAGTTCATCCTCGGTGATGCCGCCCTCGGGGCCGACGATGATCAACACCTGATCCACCCCGGTCAGTTCCACCTCACCAATGGTCCGGGTCGCTGACTCATGCAACACCAGAGCAAGATCAACAGCACCGATTCGCTCGCACACCTCGGCGACGTCGACGGCTCGGTCGAGCTTCGGTACGGTGAAGCGACGGGACTGCTTGGCCGCCTCGCGGGCCGTGTTCTGCCAGCGACGCAAGGACTTCTCGGCCCGTTCACCGCGCCACTTGACGACCGATCTGGTCGCCGACCAGGGCACAATCTCATCAGCGCCCATCTCGGTCATCAGCTCCACCGCCAGCTCGCCGCGGTCACCCTTGGCCAGGGCCTGGACGGCTACCACGCGCAGGTCGCGCGGCGGGGCGACGAGCTGTTCGGCAACCTTGATCGACAGGCTGGATTTGGCCAGCTCCATCACCGGCCCACGAACCGCGCGGCCGGCACCGTCGGCGATGATGATGACTTCACCAACGGTGATCCGGCGTACGACGACGGCATGCCGCCCCTCATCCCCGGCGAGTTCGACGATCGCACCCATCGTCGGCCCTTCTTCGCCCAGCGTCCCGAAGAAAACCGGGTCAGTCATCGGTGCCACCCGGCCATGATCAACACATTCATGATCACTGGTGCCCGCCCATGATCAACGACGCGCCGGGGCATGGGGTCGCCGCACGCATCACTGCCCGGCAAAGACATCACGCAGGCGACCGAAGACACCCTTGTGCTGGCGCTGGACCGTCGCCTCGGGGTTCTCCTCGCTGCGCAGTTCGGCCAGGTGGCGCAGGGATTCACGCTGCGCCTGATCAAGCTTGGTCGGGGTCTGCACCAGGAGGGTGACGCCGAGGTTGCCGCGGCCGTGACCGCGCAGCCTGGGCACGCCCTTGTCGTCCAGCTCGATCCGGGTCCCGGACTGCGTGCCGGGTGGCACGTCGATCGCCACCGTCCGGTCCTTGTCATCGGCGTCCTCAAGATCAGCTTCCAGGGTGGCCACCTCGATGGTGGTGCCCAGAGCGGCCGACGTCATCGGGATCTTGACGACCATGTCGAGATCCTCTCCGTGGCGCTTGAAGACCTCATGCTCGGCGACACGCAGTTCCACGTACAGATCACCAGCCGGACCGCCGCCGGGGCCGACCTCACCCTGGGAATCGAGGTGGATCCGATTGCCGGTGTCCACGCCGGCGGGGATCTTGACGTTCAGGCTGCGCTGCGACCGGATCCGACCATCGCCGGAGCACTCGGTGCACGGGTGCGGGATGACGGTGCCGTAGCCGCGGCAGGTGGGGCACGGCTGGCTGGTGCGGATGTCACCGATGAAGGACCGCTGGACCTGGGTGACGTCACCGCGGCCGTGGCAGGTGGCGCAGGGCTCGGGCTTGGACTCCCCCTCGGCGCCGGTCCCGCTGCAGCGCGGGCACAGCACGGCGGTGTCGACCTTGACCGGCTTGGTGATGCCGAACGCGGCATCGGCAAGACTCAGCTCGAGCCGGACCAGAGCATCCTGACCTCGACGGATCCGCGGCCTGGGACCTCGTCCGCCGCCCCCGCCGCCACCGAACATGGCGTCGACGAGGTTGGTGAAGTCGAAACCGGCCTGGCCGCCACCGAAGCCGCCCATGCCGTTGCCGCCCATGCCGTTCATGGACGGGCCGCCGAGGTCGTACATCTGGCGCTTCTTGGGATCGGACAACGTCTCGTACGCCTGGGCGACCTCCTTGAACCGGTCCGCGGCATCGGGCTCACTGGCCACGTCGGGGTGCATGGTGCGCGCCTTGCGACGGTAGGCCTTCTTGATCTCGTCGGCTGACGCGTCCTTCGCGACGCCGAGGATCTCGTAGTAGTCCGTGCTCATCTCATCCTTCCGCCAAGAAGCGGCTCACGTAGCGGGCAATCGCTCGTACCGAGGCGATCGTCGAGGGGTAGTCCATCCGGGTTGGTCCGACCACGCCGAGCGTGGCCCAGGTGTCATCGGTCGATCCGTACCCGGTCGCCACCATCGAGGTGGTGCGAAGTTCGGCGTACGGATTCTCCTCACCGATCCGTACGGTGACATCGTCTGTCGATGATGCCTCGCCGAGCAAACGGAGCAGCACCACCTGTTCCTCCAGGGCCTCCAGCACCGGTTGCAGGGTCGAGGCGAACTCTGGTCCGAATCGCGTCAGGTTCGGTACGCCACCGACCAGCACCCGGGTGTTGGTGTTGTCGGCCAGCAGGTCGATCAGCCCCGCGATGCAGATCCGACCGACCCCTTGGTCGACCGGGCTCAGCTCGGTCAGCGCCATCGCGGCGCGACGCGTCGCTTCGACGGTCGTGTGGCCGCTCGCGGCATCATTCAGTTTGGCCCGCACCGAGGCCAGCACGTCGATGTCGTGGGCCACCAGCT
>JAKDKP010000186.1 GCA_030453285.1 Propionibacteriales bacterium | reverse complement strand
CCGGGGGGACGCTAGTGTGCGGCTCATGACTCGGTTCGTGGTGTGCGGTGAGGCGTTGATCGATCTGGGCGGGCTGCCCGACGGACCGGCCGGGCACTTCGCTTCCCACTGGGAAGCGCAGGCGGCCGGCGGACCGATGACCACGGCCATCGCGCTGGCCCAACTCGGCCGGGACGCTCAATTCCTTGGACGACTGTCGACCGACAGCTTCGGCCGGCAGATCCGCGCCCATCTGGTCGACACCGGCGTGGGTACGGACCTGGCGGTGACCAGCGACCAGGCGACCTCGGTGGCGGTTGTCTCGCTCGACCGGGACGGGAGGGCGTCGTACACCTTCCATTTCGACCAGACCGCCAACTTCGACTGGCAGCGCGGCGACCTTCCACGCCTGATCACCGGTGATTGGCTGCACGTGGGATCGTTGGCCCTGGTCGTACGACCTGGTGCCGAGGTGCTGCGGGAGTGGGCGGCGACCACCACCGGCCCGATGTCGATTGATGTGAACGTCCGCCCGGCTGTCCTGTCCGATCCGCGTGAATACTGGCACCGCATCGAGCCGTGGCTGCGCCTGTGTGGAGAACGGCACGGACTGATCAAGGGCAGCGACGAGGACTTCGACTTCCTCGCCGATGGTGCCGGTGTCGACTCTCGGGAGAAGCTGATCGCCGACCTGGCCACCTCCGGAGCGTCCGGAGTGGCGACAACTCTCGGACCCGACGGTGCCCGCCTCGAGCTGCCTGACGGCAGTCACCGAGCGGTGCCGGGGCTGCGTCGCGATGTGGTCGACACCGTCGGTGCCGGGGACACCTTCATGGCCTCGCTGATCGACGGTCAGTCTCGGGACCTGCCTGTCGAGCAGACTTTGCGGCGAGCCGTCGCGGCTTCGGCGATCGTGGTGTCCAGGCGCGGCGCCCAGCCACCCACGGCCGCAGAGGTGGACGCACTCGTCGACAGCCGGTGACGGGTCCGACCGATGACGGGGCCGGCCGATGGCGGGCTGCCGCTGAGCGGTTGCGGTGCGCACTTCACGGTCAGGGGATCGTGACTCACTGCCCGAACGTGATCGCGACCTTGGTCCTGGCCAGCGGGGCGTCCGCGGCGGTCCAGTTGGCCAGGGATTTCTCGGCGAGGGTCCAGGCCCGGTCCCCCACCTGGACGCTCACCGTTCCGTAGCGCGAACCCGCCGCGACGATGGTGTGGGCGATGGCCCACGCCTGCTCTGTCGAGTCGGCGGAGTAGGCGAGTTGGGGACCCTGCTGGGAGGTGGCGTTCACGCCGAGTGTCTTCTTCAGATACTTACGGGCTCCGCCGGGATCCCCGTCGGACAAGGGATAGGTGCAACTGAAACCACTCGGCGTCCAGCCGGCCAAGGTGCTGGCCAGGGCACGACCGTCGGCCTCATGATCGCGGTACGCCTCGGGAAATCCGCTGCGCTGCACCTCCTGGGCGACATCGTTGATGTCACCGGACTGCCAGCCGTCGACCTTGACCAGCGCGTCGTAGAACTTGCCGGTCGAATAGTACGGATCCATGATCTTTTCGACGCTGCCCCACCCCTGCGAGGGGCGCTGCTGGAAGAGACCCACCGAGTCGCGGTCACCGTAGTCGAGGTTGCGGATACCGGTCTCCTGGTACACCGTCGCCATGGCGATCGACGCCGCCCGCGGCGGAAGCCCGCGCCGCACGCTGGTGCCGACGATGATGCTGGTCCACCACGCCTGGTCGATCGACAAGACGGTCGTCTGGTCCGGCACCTTGGCCACGCAGCGAGGTTCCATCGGCGTGGGCGGCGCCAGGCCGCGGTCGCGCAGGACCACCCAGACGCCAATGGCGGCCACCAGTGCAAGCGCCAGCAGCAGCACGGCGACGCCGATCAATCGCCTCGCCCAGTTCCGCCGACGCGGACGGGTGCCAGCCATCAGTTCGCGTGCAACTCTGCGTTCAGGGCGACCGTACGACCCTTGCGGGACGACACCTTGACCGTGCCGGTGACCGAATCACGAATGAAGAGCAGGCCGTCCTGCCCCGAGACCTCGACAGCCTTGATGATGTGGCCGTCCGGCAAGGTGATCTTGGTGCCGGCCGTGACGTACAGGCCGGCCTCGACGACGCAGTCGTCCCCCAGCGAGATGCCGATGCCGGCATTGGCGCCCACCAGGCAACGCTCACCGAGGGAGATGGTCTGCGTGCCGCCGCCGGACAGGGTACCCATGATGGAGGCACCACCGCCGACATCGGAGCCGTTGCCCACCAGCACTCCCGCGCTGACCCGGCCTTCCACCATCGACTCGCCGAGGGTGCCGGCGTTGAAGTTGACGAAGCCCTCGTGCATCACCGTGGTGCCTTCGGCCAGGTGTGCGCCGAGGCGGACCCGGTCGGCGTCGGCGATCCGCACTCCGGTCGGCAGCACGTAGTCCACCATCCGCGGGAACTTGTCCACCCCATGCACGGTGATCGGCCCGACGGTCGAGCGCAGTCGCAGGCGGGTCAGTTCGAAGTCAGTCACCGCGCACGGCCCGGCCGAGGTCCACACCACGGTGGTCAGATGGGTGAAGATGCCATCGAGGTTGACCTCGCGCGGGCGCACCAGTCGGGCACTGAGCACGTGCAGTCGGAGGTACGCATCGGCGGTGTTGGCCGGAGCGTCGTCCAGGTCGGCGGAAACCCGTACGGCCTCCACCCGCACCTGCCGGGCCTCGTCGACTCCGGTGAGTGCTGAGATCGCCTCGGGGGCATCGCCGTCGACAGGCACACCCAGGGCCGGGGTCGGGAACCAGGTGTCCAGGATCTGGCCGCTGTCATGGATGGTGGCCAGGCCCCACCCCCAAGCGGTACGCGTCTGTGGCGTCGATGTCATGGGCCACAGCCTACTGAGTTCCACCAGCACGAACTCCCACTCCTCGTCGTCGCTAGGGTGACGCGCATGAGCCTTGACCTGCGTGGTGACGTGATCGACCTGCTGACCGCCATCGTCGACATCGAGTCGGTGAGCGGCAACGAGACGCCGCTGGCCGACCAGGTCGAGCAGGCACTGCGGTCGTACGACCATCTCGAGGTCATCCGGTTGGGCAACTCCGTCGTCGCCCGCACCGACAACGGGCGTCCGTCGCGCGTCGTCATCGCCGGTCACCTCGACACCGTCCCGCTGGCCGACAATCTGCCCTCGCGCCTCCAGACCGTCGACGTCGACGGCCAACCCACCGAGGTGATGTGGGGCCGAGGCACCTGCGACATGAAGGGCGGCGTAGCGGTCCAACTCGTCTGCGCTGCCGAACTCACCGCCCCGAGCCGCGACGTGACGTGGATCTTCTACGACAACGAGGAGGTCGCCGAACACCTCAACGGCCTCAAGCATGTTGCCGACGTACGGCCCGACCTGCTGGCCGGTGAGTTCGCGGTGCTGTGCGAACCCTCCAACGCCGGTGTGGAGGGTGGCTGTCAGGGCACGATGGCGGTCGAGGTCACCACGTACGGCACCGCCTCCCACTCGGCGCGTGCCTGGAAGGGGCACAACGCGATCCACGATGCCGCCGACGTGCTGGCCAGGCTGGCGGCCCACACACCGCAGCAGATCGAGGTGGACGGCCTCACCTATCGCGAGGGCCTCAACGCCGTCGGCATCACCGGCGGCATTGCCGGCAACGTCATCCCCGATCGGTGCACGATCAAGATCAACTACCGGTTCGCTCCCGACAAGGATCGCGAGGTCGCGACGGCGTACGTCGCCGAGGTCTTGGGTGATCATGAGTTCGCCGTCATCGACTTCGCTGCCGGCGCCCGCCCCGGCCTGGATCGTCTCGCCGCCAAGGAATTCCTGGCCGCGGTCGGCGGTGAACCGCAGCCCAAGTTCGGCTGGACCGACGTGTCCCGCTTCTCGGCGATGGGCGTGCCGGCGGTCAACTTCGGCCCCGGCGACCCCAACCTGGCCCACACCGACAACGAGCACACCCCCGTCGACGATGTACGGCGTTGCCGCGACGCGCTGCTCCGCTGGCTCTCCTGAACGAGCCGACGTCACTACGCTGGGGCGGTGAACAATGATCAGCAGCAGGCCAAGGCCGGACCACTGAGTCCCGGCCAACGGCGCACCACCGGGCCGGTCGAACGCGGGCGTGACCAGATCCAGCCCACCACGACCGATCAGCGTCTGCTGGACAGCCGTGGTGAGGGCGCGTGGGTGCACACCGACCCCTGGCGGGTGATGCGGATCCAGTCGGAATTCGTCGAAGGCTTCGGCACCCTGGCCGAGCTGGGCCCGGCGGTCAGCGTGTTCGGCTCGGCCCGGACCAAGCAGGACTCCCCGTACGCCGTCGCGGCCGAGCAACTCGCCCGTGACCTGGTCGCCCAGGGTTTCGCGGTGATCACCGGGGGCGGGCCGGGGATCATGGAGGCCGCCAATCGTGGTGCCGCCGCGGCCGACGGGGTTTCGGTCGGCCTGGGCATCGAGCTGCCGTACGAGACCGGCCTGAACGAGCACGTCACGCTGGGTATCAATTTTCGCTACTTCTTCGCCCGTAAGACCATGTTCGTGAAGTACTCCCAGGGTTTCGTGGTGATGCCCGGTGGGTTCGGCACCTTCGACGAACTGTTCGAGGCGATCACCCTGGCGCAGACCCAGAAGGTCACGTCGTTCCCGATCGTGCTGTACGGGCGCAGCTACTGGCAGGGCCTGCTGGACTGGCTGACCGGCACCGTGCTCGCCGAGGGCTACATCTCACCGGCCGATCTCGACAGTCTGATCCTGACCGATGATCTGGACGAGGCCGTGGCGGCCATGGTCGCCGGTCGTGATCAGGAGTCCGTCGCAGGCTGATCCACGACGGGGCCTACGGCCAGGGTCCGCAGCGCCCTCCTCGCCTCGGCCGGGTCGGCGCCGGTGCCGACGGCGCGGAGTGCGGCACGCAAGGCTGCGGCCAGCACGTCGGCCAGTACCGGGGAGGCGGTCGGCAGGGCGGCGCGCCAGGTGTCGACGAGGCCGTCGTGCTCGGCGGTGGTCGGCGGGGCGTCGAGCAGATGCAGATATCCGGCCTGCACGGCGAAGTCGAAACCCACCAGCAGCGCGGGCATGACGGCGGCCCGCACATTGCCGTCGGCTGCCGCGGCGAGTGCGCCTTCGATGCGGTCCAGCAGGCGTCGCTCCACGTCGAGGCGTACGAAGGCATAGAGGCCGAGTTTGCTGCCGAAGTGGTGATAGATCGCTCCGGTCGTGACATCGGCGTTCCGTGCCAGGTCGGCGACGGCGACCTGGTCGAACGGGCGAGCGCCGAAGGCGGCCAACGCTGCGAGCACGAGCCGGCCCTTGGGTGAGGTCGAGATCGGTATCCACTGGCGCACTCGTACATAATGGCATTACGCTATGAGTAATCTGATTCCGACACGGAGGAGAGCGTGATGCGACTCGAATTCCTGTATGTCCCCACCACCGACCTCGAGGCGACACTGGCGATCTATCGCGACACCCTTGGCTGTACGGAGATCTGGCGCGAGGGCGACACGACGATCGGACTCACCGCCGACGGCGGCGATCTCCAGATCATGCTCGACCGCGACCCCGATGTGGTGCCGGGCCCGATGTTCGTGGTGGACAGCGTCGTGGCGTTCCATCAGGCGCTGCC
>JAKDKP010000185.1 GCA_030453285.1 Propionibacteriales bacterium | reverse complement strand
TTCATCGCCCTCGGCGCCGCTGTCATCGAACGGTTTGCCGCGGTCTTCTTCCTGTTCGGCGCCTTCCTGATCTACACAGCGGTCAAGCTGGTGATCGACTGGTATGCCGACAAGGACGAGGACGAGGGCGACAATGCCCTGGTCCGTTGGGTCAAGAAGCGCTTCCCCTCCACCGACGACTTCCACGGCATCCACATGTTCGCCAAGGTGGACGGCAAGAAGCTCGCCACCCCGATGCTGTTCGTGATCATCGGTCTCGGAACCACCGACCTGATGTTCGCCCTGGACTCGATTCCCGCCATCTTCGGGCTGACCAAGGAGCCGTTCCTGGTGCTCACCGCGAACGTGTTCGCGCTGATGGGCCTGCGCCAGTTGTACTTCCTGATCGGTGGGCTGCTGGATCGTCTGGTGTACCTGTCGGTCGGCCTCTCGGTCATCCTGGCCTTCATCGGTGTCAAACTGCTGCTGACCGCCCTGCACGACACCAAGGCGCTCGAGTTGGTCGGCTACACCGGACCGATCCCGGAGATACCGCTGTGGATGTCTCTGGGGGTGATCGTGGTGACGCTCCTGGTGACCACTGTGGCGAGCCTGATCAAGACTCGCAACGATCCGCCGAAGGCGGACAAGGACGAGGAGTCGGCTTCCGACGTCGCTGCCAACAAGGGCGACGCGCGCTGATCCTCTGCGGGCTCGTGAGGTGCAGGCCGCCGAGCCCGCATCCGACACCGGGCTCGCAGAGCAGCATGGCAGTGGACGGTCAACGTACGGAGGGGACCGATGATGACTCCGCGACATCGGGCGGCCCTGATCGGATGCGGTGACATCTCGGCGGTGCACCTGGCCGGGATTCTGGCGTGTGGCAGTGAGCTGGTGGCGCTCTGCGACACCGATCCAGCCAGGCTCGCCGCTGCGGCACCGGCGCTCACCGCCATCGAGCGCGTCTCCGACCACCGTGCCCTGTTGGGCAGGGACGACGTCGATGTCGTGCACGTGGTCACGCCACACGACCAGCACGTGCCCGTGGCTTTGGACTTCATCGGTCAACGGACCCCGGTGCTGATCGAGAAGCCGCTGGCCGCGTCGCTGGCCGAGGCGGAACGTCTGGTGGCCGCGACGGCGTCGGCCGGTGCAAGGGTCGGCGTCACGTACCAGAACCGCTACAACGCAACGAGTCGGGCCGCCAAGGAACTGATCACTTCTGGCCGGTTCGGCCGGGTGACCCAGGCGTTGGGGCGGGTGCTGTGGCACCGGACGGCCGACTACTACCGGGCCCGGCCATGGCGCGGAACGTGGGACGGCAGTGGTGGCGGCGTGTTGATCAATCAGGCGATCCACACGATTGATCTTGTGCAGTGGTTGGTCGGTGACGTCGTCGACGCCACCGGCATGTGGGGGACGTACGGGCTGGCCGACACGATCGAGGTTGAGGACACCGCCACCGTCGCGATGACGCACGCTTCGGGGGTACGTAGTGTGCTGTTGGCGACGAACCTGAACCCCACCAACGATCCGCCCATGATCGAGATCGCTCTGGAGGGCGGCACTCTCAGGCTGGGGCACGAACTGGTGATCACCGCTGCCGATGGGACGACCGAGACCATCACCGAGTCACGTACGGCGACCGGTGCTCGATCCTACTGGGGTGCCTCACACGGGGATCTGATCGCCGACTTCCACCGCGACCTGACCGGTGAATTCTGGATCAACCCGGCCGAGGCGTACAAGTCGTTGTGGATCCTGAAGCAGGTCCTCGGTCGTTGATCAACTGCGCGGCCGTTCCGGCAACGGAGTGGCAACCGGCGGTCCGGCCCGGGATCGTTCCCAACCACGACCGGCCAGCCACGACCTACCAGCCGCGGGCGCGCCATTCGTCCAGGTGAGGACGTTCGGTGCCGATGGTGGTGGAATCGCCGTGGCCCGGGTGCACCACCACGTCATCGCCGAACCGATCGAACACCCGCTCGGTCAGGTGATCCATCAGGATGGCGAATTCGGCGGGCCCCGCGGTCTTGCCGGGGCCGCCGGGAAACAGGCTGTCACCGCTGAACAGCACCCGGTCGTCGAGGACGAGCGCGATGGATCCGGGCGTGTGCCCGACCAAGGAGATCACCTCAAGCCTCAGTCCTCCGGCGGTGACGAGATCACCCTGCTGGACCGGTTCGGTGCCCGCGACGCCCGTCTGCCGTTCGATGGCGGCGACGTCATCATCCCCGGCGACGGTACGGGGTCGGCGCGACTCGGCAACGGCGGCCAGAGCACCGACATGATCTTGGTGCCGGTGGGTGGTGATCACGACGTCCGGGCCGCGATCGCCCAGCACACGAGCGATCCGGCCGGGTTCTGCTGCTGCATCGATCAGGATGCTGCTGCCGTCGTCGTGCTGCAGCAGGTAGCAGTTGTTGTCCATCCGGCCGACCGAGAACTTGGTCAGCCGTACGTCATCGGACAAGGGCAGGACCAGCGCGGACCCGCCCGGCTCAACGTGCGCGGTGTTGATCATGACCGACCTCCAGTCGTCACAGGGCGGGCGGATCGACCTGGTCCGCACCCTCGGGACGAGCCGTCACGGCTCGCCCGGACAACCAGCCCACCAGGGCCTGAGGGGCACCACTGATCACCGGACCGTCGGAGCCGGCCTGACCGACATCGATCATGGTCGGGGACCCGGTTGGGGTGGCCACCAAGATGCGGAAGGGGCGCCCCACCCGGGCGGAGAGCCGGAAGGTGATCCACTCCAGCAGCCAGGTGGCCAGGTCGGGGTCCAGGTCGTCGGCGGTCACGCCGAGGTCGAGGTCGATGTGGTGCAGGGCCACCTCCGTCAGTCGCCCCAGCGGCAGCAACCGGGCGGCGAATTCAACGCCGTCGGTGGCGTGCACCTTGGTGTCCCATCGGTCGGCGGTCTCCACCTGGTCGAAGGCATCGAGGACAGCCCCCGCGCTGGTGTCGAGATCGGTCTGGAGCTCCAGCCCGGTGCGCGTCGAACCGTCCTCGATCGCGGCGTTCCTGGCCTCCATCGAGTCGTACATCTGCGCCGGTGTGCCGGACAGCACCCCCTCGGCAACCCGGCGCATGGCGTCGGCCTGTCGGGCGATGTGGGTTGCCACGTGACCGCGGGACCATCCGGGCAGGTGGGACGGCCCGCGCCACTGCTCGTCGGTCACGCTGATCGTGTCGCCAAGCAATTGCTGCTGGGCGTGCTGGAGGTGACGGAGAACGGCGTCGAGCGCACGTTCGGCGGGGTTCGCACTGGTCGTCGGCTCCGCACTGGCCGGATCGGTGGCGTGTTCGTCGGGCGTCATGACACCAACCTAGCCCGCTCGCTGCAGGAGCCGACCGTCGAGCCCGACAGTATCGACGGATCAGGCGCGGAGGCGGACTTGTCAGACCGGCGCCCTAAGCTTCACGTCGTGAATGACCGACTAGTCGTCCGTGGTGCCCGCGAGCACAACCTGCGCAACGTCTCGGTGGATCTGCCCCGAGATGCGCTGATCGTTTTCACCGGCCTGTCCGGGTCGGGGAAGTCCTCGCTGGCCTTCGACACGATATTCGCCGAGGGGCAACGTCGTTACGTCGAGTCGCTGTCGGCGTACGCTCGCCAATTCCTCGGCCAGATGGACAAACCCGACGTCGACTTCATCGAGGGCCTCAGCCCCGCCGTGTCGATCGACCAGAAGTCCACCAGCAAGAACCCGCGATCCACCGTCGGCACGATCACCGAGGTGTACGACTACCTCCGCCTGCTGTACGCCCGGGCCGGCACTCCGCACTGCCCGGTGTGCGGCGAAGTGATCAGTCGTCAGTCCCCCCAACAGATCGTCGACCGATTGTCGGCCCTGCCGGAAGGCACCCGGTTCCAGGTGCTCGCGCCGGTGGTCCGTGGCCGCAAGGGGGAGTACGTCGAGCTGTTCCGCAACCTCGCCACCCAGGGCTTCAGTCGGGCCAGGGTCGATGGCCAGGTGCATGCGCTGACCGATCCACCGACCCTGGACAAGCAGAAGAAGCACTCGATCGACGTCGTGGTTGACCGGCTTGCGGTGAAGCCGTCGGCGCATCGTCGGTTGACCGATTCGGTCGAGACCGCGCTAGGACTGGCCAGCGGCGTGGTCACCGTCGACTTCGTCGATCTCGATCCCAAGGATCCGGGCCGCGAACGTCGCTACTCCGAGAAGATGGCCTGCCCCAACGAGCACGAGATCGCGATGGACGAGCTCGAGCCGCGGCAATTCTCGTTCAACGCGCCTTGGGGGGCCTGCCCGGAGTGCTCCGGTCTCGGCACCCGGATGCAGGTGGACGAGGAGTTGGTCGTCCCCGATGACGACAAGTCGTTGGACGAGGGTGCGATCGCACCGTGGACCGGGATGCACGTTGCCGACTACTTCGGGCGACTGCTACAGGCGCTTGCGGCCGAGCGAGGCTTCTCAACCACAGCCCCCTGGCGGACGTTGTCGGCCGATTCGCGTCAGCTCCTGATGCATGGCGTCCCGGGCCAGGTCCACGTCCGCTACCGCAACCGGTACGGCCGCGAACGCAGCTACAACGCCAAGTTCGAAGGCATCTCGAACTACATCGAGCGCCGCCACGCCGAAGCCGAGACCGATACCTCCCGCGACCGGTTCGCCGGCTACATGCGCGAGGTGCCCTGCACGGTCTGCCACGGTGCGCGCCTCAAGCCGTCCTCGCTCGCGGTCACCCTCGGTGGCCGCAACATCGCCGAGTTGGCGGCGATGTCGATCGACGAGGCGGCGGCCTTCCTGCGTCACCTCGAGTTGGGCGTACGCGAGAAGCAGATCGCCGAACGTGTGCTGAAGGAGATCAACGAACGGCTCACCTTCCTGCTCGACGTCGGGCTCGACTACCTGAGCCTGTCCCGTCCCGCCGGCAGCCTGTCCGGCGGTGAGGCCCAGCGGATCCGGCTGGCGACGCAGATCGGTTCGGGTCTGGTGGGTGTGCTGTACGTCCTGGACGAGCCCAGCATCGGGCTGCACCAGCGGGACAACCGGCGCCTGATCGAGACCCTGGTGCGGCTGCGTGATCTCGGCAACACGTTGATCGTCGTCGAACATGACGAGGACACCATCAACACCGCCGACTGGATCGTCGACATCGGTCCCGGCGCCGGTGAGCACGGTGGGCACGTGGTGGTCTCCGGCACCGTCGAGGAGCTGCTGGCCAACGAGGACTCGCTCACTGGGCAGTACCTCTCCGGGCGCCGCGAGATTCCGCTGCCGGCTGAGCGACGACCGAGCACCGGGCGTGCCGTGACGGTGCATCGGGCGACTGAGAACAACTTGGACGACGTGACGGTTTCCTTCCCCCTTGGCCAGCTCGTCGCCGTGACTGGCGTGTCCGGGTCGGGGAAGTCGACGCTGGTCAACAGCATCCTCTACACCGCCCTGGCCAAGCGGCTCTACAACGCCCGTACGGTGCCCGGACGACATCGGTCGATCAGCGGGGCCGACGACATCGACAAGATCATTCACGTCGATCAGTCACCGATCGGTCGTACGCCACGATCCAATCCAGCCACGTACACCGGCGTCTTCGACCACATTCGCCGTCTCTTCGCCGAGACGCCGGAGGCCAAGGTGCGCGGCTACCAACCCGGGCGCTTCTCGTTCAACATCAAGGGCGGACGCTGCGAGAATTGCACCGGCGACGGCACGATCAAGATCGAGATGAACTTCCTCCC